>NZ_VSWH01000001.1:4555000-4855000 GCF_009602705.1 Chryseobacterium vaccae
ACCCACTACAGCAGTTGTTCGTATCGAAATGGAACACGATGCTGCCGATGAAGATTTTACAGATTTCCATTCATTGATCAAAATTGATGGAGCTTGGAAAGTTATTGCAAAACTTTTTCATCTCTACGATAAATAATTAAAAATCATTCTGTAAAAGTTTTACTGGGAGCCTCATATGGCTTCCAGTGGAAACTTTTGTGTCAAAAAAAAAATAAAATGTCAAAATTATTCAGTCGGTTAGCGGTTAAATCAGTTACGTTTAGAAATAGGATTATCACTTCTCCAATGTGTATGTACATGGCCGAAGATGGCTTTGCAAGTGATTGGCACTTGGTTCATTATGGTTCGAGAGCAATGGGAGGCGCCGGTGCAGTAATGCTGGAAGCAACAGCTATTAGAGCTGATGGACGTATTGGTGTTGGAGATTTGGGAATCTGGAAAGACGAACATATTGAAATGCTTACCAAGATCACGTCATTTATAAAAAGTACAGGATCTGTTCCGTCAATTCAATTGGCACATGCCGGTAGAAAAGGAAGTATGTGGACTTCAGGACGTGAGAGCCATCCGTTAATGCCCGATGAAGAAAATGGATGGGAAGTGATTGCGCCTTCTGCTATTGCATTTTCGTCAACAATACAAACACCCCGCGAAATGACTCTGGAAGATATTGAAGAACTTCAACAAGCCTTTGCGGATGCTGCCGCGAGAGCGTTAGAGGCTGGTTTTGAGATGATCGAAATTCACAGTGCGCACGGTTATCTGATCAATGAATTTCTGTCACCTATTCCAAACAAAAGAACCGATCACTATGGCGGAAGTATTGAAAATAGAGCAAGATTTTTATTTGAAATTATTGATAAAGTTAAAGCAGTATGGCCTACTGAACTTCCAATTGCTGTTCGTATTTCGGCTACAGACTGGATGGAAGATGGCTGGGACATTGATGATTCAGTTTGGCTAAGCAAAAAATTAGCAGGGAAGGGAATTGACATTGTTGATGTTTCTTCCGGAGGTACCGTTCCGAATGCTAAAATTACAGTAGGCTCAGGTTATCAATTACCATTTGCAAGTAAGATTAAGCGTGAGCTGAAAGATCAATTATTAGTGGGAACAGTCGGTATGATAACCAGCGCACATCAAGCCGAAACGATCTTGACCAATGGAGATGCTGATCTTATTTTCATAGGTCGAGAACTTTTACGAAATCCTTATTTTCCTTTAGACGCCGCAAAACAGCTTCGATCGGAAGTTCCTGTTCCGAAACCTTACGAGCTTGCCTTTTAACATCAAAAAACAAATTTTATGAATATTTATTTAACCGTTGTCGTAAAGGCAAAACCTGAGCATGTGCAAGAGATAAAAGACCTTCTATACAGTCTCCCGGAATTATCTAAGAAAGAAGAGGCCTGCATCGAATATGATGTCCACCAGAGTATTGATGATGAAAATACTTTTATCCTTAATGAAAAATGGGAAAGTGTAGATGGCTTAGATCTCCATAATGAGCAATCATATTCAAAGGAGTTTTTTGCATCATTCGATAAATTACAAGAGCAACCGATTATTTATCGATCCGCATAATTTTTAGGAGAATTTGTAAAATTTAGAAAATATGAAAAAATTAAATGAGTCCGTCACCATTATTACCGGTGCATCTTCCGGAATTGGTGCGGCAACAGCATTAAAATTAGGCAAAGCCGGAACCAGTATTGTTTTGGTGTCCAGAGCCGATGATAAAATAGAAAAAGTAAAACAACAGATTGAAGAAGAAGGTGGTAAAGCTGAAATCTTTGTTGCCGATGTAACAGATATTGAGCAAATGAAAGCGATGATTGATTTTGCCATTGAGAAATTTGGAAGGATAGACAACTTGGTTAATAATGCTGGTCTGATGTTATTTTCACAATGGAAGGACGTCGCGATTGATGAGTGGAATGCAATGATTGATACCAATATCAAGGGGTATCTGAATGCAATTGCAGCAGTTCTTCCTAAAATGTTGGAGCAGAAATCCGGTCATATTGTCAATATGGGCTCTGTGGCAGGAATCAATATCGATGTCGGTGCAGGTATCTATCATGGAACTAAATTTTTCGTTCGGGCAATTACCGAAAGTTTAAGAAAAGAAGTTTCTGTTCATAAAGGAATTAAGATAAGCCTGATAAGTCCGGGAGTGATTAACACTGGATGGGCAGATAAGGTGACCAATAAGGAAGGGGCGGAAATCGCGGCAGAGCTGAACAAGCAGGCTATTGAACCTGAAGACATTGCAAATGCTGTGTTATTTGCATTTGATCAACCTGATAATGTCAACGTGAATGATATCGTTATCAGCCCAACTTTGCAAGACTGGTAATATTTAATAAAAAAGAATTTTTAAGTAATGAATAAATATAATAAGCTATTTTCTCCTTTATCATTTGACAAAGGAGTGAGTTTAAAAAACAGAATTGTGATGTCGCCAATGACCACTTGGGCATCGAATGAAGACTTTACCATATCTGATGAAGAAGTCGAATATTACCATAAAAGAGTAAATGGGGTAGGATTGGTGATTACAGGATGTACTCACGTAATGGCAAATGGAATTGGTTTTACCCACGAATTTGCAGGATATGATGACACTTTTCTTCCTAGTCTGAAGAAGTTGGCCAATGCAGCTAAAAGTGGTGGTGCACCGGCATTTTTACAAATGTTTCATGCAGGAAATAAAGCAATTCCTGATCTAATTCCCAATGGCGAAGTGGTAAGTGCAAGTGCGATTTCAAGTGGACCAATACTGCTTTCTGATAAAGAAAATCTGCCGAGAGAATTAACTGAAAATGAGATTCTGGAAATTATCAAAGCATTTGGAGAAACTGCCAAAAGAGCGATCGAAGCAGGTTTTGATGGAGTTGAGATTCACGGAGCTCACGGGTTTTTACTTCAGAATTTCATATCCCCTTTTTTCAATAAAAGAAATGACCAATGGGGAGGTTCTCTTGAAAATCGTTTGAGACTTAGCCTTGAAATTGTTCGTGAAGTGAAAAAAGTAGTTTCAGAATATGCTGATCGTCCTTTTCTTATAGGTTACAGAATCTCACCTGAAGAAATGCCTCAACAAACCTATGGACTTCAAGATACTTTCATTTTAATTGATAAGTTGATTGAAGAAAACATCGATTATCTACATTTTTCCCTATTGGATGCTGTAAATCAAAAAACAATTGATTCAGAATTTTCGGATGAGCCAATATCAGTTGTACTCAACAATTATGTCAACGACAGAGTTCCTGTTCTTGTTGCCGGAAGTATTACAACACCTTCAATGGTAAATCAGGTTTTAGAATATGGTGTTTCTATGGTGGCAATAGGCAGAACTTTGGTTATCAATCCGGATTGGGTAGAATTAGTTGCAAGTGGAGAAGAAGAAAAAATAGATTCAAATCTTAAACTTGATACGGCAGAAGATAAAAAAATCCCCGCGAAATTGATGGCAATTTTTGAAGTGTTAAAAGGTTGGGTTTCATTGGAGCCTTGAAGAAATTAAAAATTATTAAACTGAATAATCTTGTTTTCCAAATAAATAAACATGGTGCCACTTGTTATAAAGTGGCGCTATTTGGCTGTTAGTGAACTTGATAGTAGGCTATCCAAGCTCTTTTTATGTTAATTTAAATAATGTATTAGAATTATGTGGCTGAACATCATATGTGTAATTTTCCGTAGTT
This sequence comes from Chryseobacterium vaccae, assembly GCF_009602705.1. NCBI lineage: Bacteria > Pseudomonadati > Bacteroidota > Flavobacteriia > Flavobacteriales > Weeksellaceae > Chryseobacterium > Chryseobacterium vaccae. The sequence continues at coordinate 4,558,714 of NZ_VSWH01000001.1, forward strand.
TTTGTTTGATTCTGTTAGGCAAGGTGAATCTATATATATTCGAACCATCCGTGTCAAACAGGTATAAGTGATTCGAACTAACTCGTCCCAGCCACTTTTAAACCTCATTTTCAAGTATATTATAAAGAACTACCATGATTAAGCCACAAAAATTACTTGCAAAATCATGGCTTGGCCGCAATCACACTATAACGACTTCAGATACTATCCATAACTCTGATTTACATATATAATATATTTAAATCTCTTTTTGTAAATTGAAGTGCTGGAAATGGAGACTGGTAGGGCCTCATGGAATTGATTCTAAACACTTAATTTGCCACTACATAAACTCTCTCAATTAAAATCACTGTATTATAATTCTTTTTCTCGTTTGTAGAGATTTGATGAACAGCTGTTTCCAGGGCATGCCCCTTTATTGGCCACTGTTATCAGTATTAATATCGCCCCAAGAACCGAAATATAAATTTCTCTGTCCATACTACCGATTACAATGAAAAGCAGACCAAACGCTAATTTTATTAGTCCATTAATTTGGAAATTTCTAAAATAATCTGTCATAATTACTCCTTTTATTGGATAGCTGATAACAGATTTATGGTCATCATGATCCGTATTTAAAATGATATCATTCGCAACAGTAAGATGGCCGTTATGTAGAATAATAGAAGCTTTGCACTGGTAATTTGGGGACAAGTCATGAACAATGAGGAGAGTATACCGGATTATCCCGCCAACTTTCACATTGGATTTTACCAAAAAGATGAGAGTGCGGTCTGTTCAATCTATGACAAAATAAAGGACGAGAAATTTCTCAAAATTGATAGTGAGCCCAAAAAGATGCACAATACTTTTGGATTTTATTTTTACATCGAAAATCTGATGATTGAAATAAGTGTAAATCCCTTCTAATATTTTAGAAGTAAAGAGAGCACACAGGAATTAGCCGCAACATAGCAGCTGATCGTTTGATTGTCGGTAGAAAATCGCTAAAATTATCCGATATCAGAAAAATCAGTCTTGTTGGATATGTTGGACTAGATCTCTTCCTTTTCATAACCTTTATGATCAATTTTAATAGTAGGCTACTGTATTCCCTTTTCCAACTTTAAAAAAAATATTATATTTGCAAACTACTTGACTAATCAAGTAGTTTGCAAATATAAATATGAAAGAAATAAGTACAATTCTGAATATTTTAAAGGTTCAATCTATCATTACGAAAAAGTTTGACGGCTTAAGCCTACACGGTTTAAGCCTTACCGACTACATGATTCTGTACATTTTAGGTAATGCTCCAGGTCATCGTTTAAAAAGGATTGATCTAGCAGAAAATACAGGTTTAACCGCCTCTGGCATTACGCGCATTATTTTACCACTGGAAAAAATGGGACTTGTGGAGAAAGAAAGTAGCGATAGGGATGCCAGGGTGAGTTATGTAAAACTCACTTCTGCCGGAGAAAGAATTTTTACAGAAGCGACCACTACGGCGGAATACATATCCAAAAAGCTCTTAGAGGGGATTGTAACGGAAGATTTGAATGTTTTCGCCGGACAATTGAAAATCTTAGGGGGCGATCTTTAAATGTAATGAATGAACATGGACAAAAAATACAGAAAAAAATTAAACGCTGAGTTTTTAGAGATGAGACCGTTAATGGGTGTATTGACTATTCTGAATAATGCAGAAAATAAAATATTTATTAAAGAGAGTTTTAATTTAGGAGCGCTTACCAACAGAATTCGGTTTGAGCTGAACAACGGACGATTTGATATCAAGAGCTTACAGGAGGATTGGATCCGGCTAGGAGAGGAGAATTTCGTTTTTAAAATTGCAATCACTGTTCCATGGGAAGAGAACAAATTCATAGACTATAAAAAGAAGTTGCAGAAAGCTAGAAATGATCTGCAAGAAGAGCAAAGCAAAGCCAAAAATATATACTGATATGGGAAGCAACACCTATTTATATCCAACTTACGAAGCCGGCCGGGATCTTATGTTAAAAAATATTCAAGGAGCAATCGTAAATCTAAATCTGATACATTTAAAGGAAATTGCTGATTATTCCGAGTTTCCTGAAATTGCACCTGCCAGCGAAATTTCGGGTTACGAAGCTTTTATGCTCTATATAGACCTTGCCAAACCTTTTCTAGAGCAGGATGGTGGAGAGATTCTTTTTGTTGGAAAAGGAGACCGCTTTTTGATAGGTCCTCAGGACGAACAGTGGGATATCTGTATGTTGATTAGACAAAGAAGTGTATCGGATTTTTTTGCTTTCGAGCAGAATCCGGATTATATGAAGATTACGGGTCATCGTGTCGCTGCCATATTGGATTCAAGACTTTTACCCTTAGAGATCACATTGTAGTAAATTATTTATGGGATATATCGAGCTAAAAAATGCTACCATCTATTATGAAGTATTTGGAGCTGAAAACAACGAAACTATCATACTCATCAGTGGGTTAAACACACAAATGACCCGTTGGGAACTTCCATTTTGTAATAAGCTTGTAGAAGAAGGATTTCGCGTAATCTGCTTTGACAACAGAGACTGTGGAAAAAGTACTTTTACTACCTATGATAGCAACGACAGCCGTAGCTTTTCTTTGAATGATTTTCTACAGCATCCAGAAAAATATCCTGCCCCTTATTCTTTATTGGATATGGCAGATGATATAAAAGATTTGCTGCATTCACTTGGCATCAGGAGCGCAAATATTGTAGGGCGTTCAATGGGTGGCATCATAGCACAGCTATTTGCATCACGATATCCGGCAATGACTCAGACACTGACTTTATTGATGTCTTCAAGCTTTAATCCTGCCCTTCCGAAGGCAGATGATGCATTGATAGGCAAAATGACAAACAGCACTGCAAATTTTCACGATAATAAGCAAGCTTATATACATGAAAAAGTTGATTTTATGAAAGCTATTTATGGAAATAAATATAGTTTTAATGAAGAAAAAGAACGTTGGTTAATTATCGAAGACGAAAGCCGAAAGTCTCCATTCGTTAGGCCATTTCGTCAGATCATTGCCCTGCTGAGTTATCAATATGATTCAAATGTTCTTACTAGTCTCCATGTACCCACATTGACGATACATGGAGATGAAGATCCGTTATTTAATATTGAACATGCAGTTGATTTAAAAAATACTATTCCTTACTGTGAGCTGATCATAAAAAGAGGAATGGGACACGCTATCCCGGATTCACTATTTCCGTCACTGGTGAAAGACATTTCAAATTTTATTGCTAAAACTGAATGAAAAGTCATGATCAAAATGTAAGTAGCAATGGTGAAATATATGGTTTTGGAGTCCATTGCCACTGATCATCGGCACGTTCGATAAAGCCTATTCCCGGCCAGGGAAGGTGGGACGCACAAACCACAGATTTTTGTTTATGACATTGTTCCAGTATATTTTTTCGGGTGTCGATCCCCAAAGAAAAATCAGCATCCCATTGTGTACCCCAAACCGGATTAGAGATCAATACAGTACTATGAACCAGATCAACCAGATGCGTAATGGATAGCTTACCCGAATAAACCGTAAATATGATGTGTCCGGGAGTATGTCCGGGAGCTGCCTGTGTTTTAATACAGGAAAATAATTCATCACCTGCATCAAATATTCCTAAACGGTGGGTAATGGCTCCTAATATCTGCTTGACCAGTGAAACAGAACCATGTCCAAACTCAGGCCTCCGGCTGTTGGGGAAATTCGGCTGCTGTGCAAACCAGAATTCCAGTTCAGTCCGTGAAATATAGAATCTTACATTTGGAAATACCAGATTATCATTTTCGGTTAATATACCCCCAATATGATCCCGATGAGCATGCGTTATCAATACATCTGAAATATCACTGGCTCCGAATCCGGCACTTTTCAGACTATGTAATAATTTTCCTGCATTTTTTTTATCATAAAAGCCTTCTCCTGTATCTACGAGTATTAATTGTTCATTCTTTCGGATAAGCATCACATTAATAGGAGCTTCGTAGATATCGGCAGGTAAGTGCAGTCGGTTGAGCTCATTTTGAAGATCTGCAGGTGCTGCATCCGTAGCAACAATGGGTTGATATGATCCTATATCAAAATATCCATCGGAAAGAATATAGATTTCCAGGGTATCAAATGGAATCTTGAGGTGACTGTAGTTTGTTTGCATATTCATTAGGGTACTGTGATTAAATTAGCATTTGGTCTTGTTTAAAAACGGAAATATTCGTGGTGCTAATCCAGTCAAAACATGTCCCATTTCCGGAATGATTACTATGGTAAAGTCGTCGATAATATGTTGCAATCTAGCGGCAATTTCCTGATTAGAGCGGATTACATCCTGTTCTCCGCCGATGAATAACACAGGCATTGTCAAACGGCTGAGTTCATCATCTGAAAAAATATATTCTTTTTCTATCCTCGCATTAAAATTGGTTTGTATTAAATCCATAAATGCTACAATTTTTTGATCCACACGCTGGCTTCCCAAGACCAATCTATTAATCTTGATACGTCCAGTTGTTCCCAAAAGGGAATAGAGGATGGCTTTAATGATAAATGTTGTTTTGGTAGGAACTACTCCCGCCGGTGTCAACAAAACTAAGCGGTCGACTAATTCAGGAAAGCTTATTGCAAAGCGTAATGCCAACCATCCTCCTTGCGATAATCCAATTATATTTGCCTTGCTGATATTGAGCCTATCAAAAATCTCTTTTAGCCATTCCGCGAAGTCTTTTGTTTCATAAGAAGGTCTGGTTTCTGCGCTCTTTCCTGCCTCTCCGATAATATCTATTGCTATGACTTTATATTGTTTTGAATATTCGGCTATGTCTGATAACCATGACGTCGCATTAGAAGACGTGCCGTGCAGTAATACGATGATTTCTTGGTGTTGGCTTCCGGCCTCCAAAAAATGGGTGTCCCCAAAAGTTGTTTTCAGCACACCGGTTTTCAAATTCAGTGGCGTATTTTTTATGGCATCATCGTAAGCCCGGATAATATTGTCTTTTCCTTCAGGGCTTTTAAAGATTGATTGATTCATGAATGATTTGTATAAGGTTGTAAATGAGTATTATATTAACGTCCTGTCGCTTTATCACCTCTTAAAGTCATGACCGTACTTGTTATCATAGCGGCTTTTTTACCATCACTGCGGAAAATATCGCATTGATAATGGCTTAAGTTTTTTCCATTATGTAAGGGTGATGCTTTGGCAGTGATTATATCCTCGAAAACGGGTCGGTAAAAATTGATTTTCAATTCTACGGATGTAAAAGTTTCGCCTTCCTGAATAAGGGTCGAATGTGCGGTTCCGATGGCTGCGTCTGCCAGTTCACAAAGCAGACCTCCGTGAATGGTTCCCTGTTGGTTACTGTGCTTTTCTTTTGTAGCATTGATCTGTACAGTAGCTGTACCTAAACCGGCTTCAACAATGTCTATCCCCAGTGTTTTTGATATCGGTGTCGGATATTGCATGTGTGTATGCATGTCATCTGTGATTTCCCTTTTTATCAATTTATTTAGGTAATCTAATATCAATAGTTTTGTCATTATGTTGTATTATATTTATATAAAATAAACCAATCGGTCTTTTTTTTGATAAAAAATTACATAGTTTCCATGCTTCCTATTATGGACTGTATGGCGTGCAAATGGTGCAAATCATGCTCTGCAACAAAATGCATCAGATCAATGATAGTCATTGGCTGTTGTAACCTCGGATGTATACTTGTCTTCAATAAGTCTTCTTCACTCATTTTTTGAAGCATTGCAATTGTTTTGTGTCTTTCGCTGGCCAGGTTCTTAATAAGCTCTTCAACCAACATGTTGTTAAAAGAAGACTCATCGATTGCTGTATTGTTTAAATCGGCAGGAGACATATCTGGTTTTCCTTCCTTTATATCTCTAAAACGGATTCGCCATAGATCTTCTAAAAGGATTAAATGCCCTATATGCTCATTGACAGACCATTTACCTCCCATTTTGCAGGTTGAAACTTCTATAGGACAACTTTTTAGCAGCTTTTTTAAAACAGTTGGAAAATGTTCGAGTCGTTTTAGAAATTCGTCAAAATGTTCCGCACCCGTGTTTGAATCAAATTGTCGATCGAACCATCTGACAAATGATTGTGACTTTACTTCTTTCATTAGTATAAATTTAAAGTTTATTACTATTGATCCACGCTTTGGCAGGTATTATCCACTCATCTAATGCCCTGAACAGAAAGCCGTGTTCCAGACCTGTGTTGAGGGTCATTTCTTTAAAAGATTTTAAATCAGAATTTTTAAACCTAAGTTGCCTTGATAATAACTCAGCGTCAACATCGGTTTTTTCATTAATCGATAAAATCTTACCGTAGAGCCTGAACTTTTGATCTTTATTCATCGAATCATTTTTAAAGCTTGAGCCAATAAAAACAAATTTCAAATCTGGATTTTTGGCATAATAGGAGATGTATTGAGCTATATAGCCTCCTTGAGACGTTCCGACAATTGAAATTTGATCATAAGGAACTCCATGGTTATGTAAGCTGTCAATTTTCAAGATCACCTTTTTCGCATACATCTTAGGGTCAGTGTCGGGTTTTCTTTTTTCAGATAGTATGACAGAATTTGTGGATTGAATTTTTTCTAAAATAGCTGTATATGCCGCTGGTCCGTATTTAGGATGGGATGCATTTAACGGATGTCCTTCCAAAAATTTATTATGCAAAAAAAAGACATACTTTTTTTGAGCACCATTTTGAGCATTAACAGCAAATGGAAGAAATGACAGATAAAGAAATATTAACCTGAAAAACATATAATTTGAATAAACAGCGTATTTTAATTTAAGGACCACATTTTATTGTTCCGTATCTACAAGAAGCTTTTTTGAGGCTGTCAATGCATACACCATAGGGATCTTATCTTCAAGATGAGCAATTCTGAACTTACCAGGTTCAAATTCAATTGAATTATTGAAATTATTGTATGGCGAATAATCAAATTCTTCAATAGAATCCATTTCTAAACCATTTTGCATCAGACTACCTATTACTTCGGCTAAGCCGTGGTTCCAGCCGATTGATTTGACTTCAAATTCCGCTTCTTTATCTGCATAAGTTCCTTTTTCGGTTTCTATAATGGCTCCGGAATTAAAATATCTGTATTCAATTTTTTTAAACGCCGAATCAAACATCCAGACGACAGGATGAAATTCTACAAAAACAAATGTGCCGCCGGATTTCAGGAATTTCGAAATGATCTTTGCCCACCGATCCAGATCCGGAAGCCAGCCGATTGTCCCATAACTTGTAAAGACAATATCAAACTGACGATCCAGATGATTGGGTAGATCATAAACATCGCTGCAAATAAAAGTTGTTGAAACATTACTCTGTTTTGCCAGTTCCCGTGCTCGATCTATTGCTAGATCCGAAAGGTCAACGCCGACTACGTCCGCTCCAAGGCGACTTAAAGAAATACTGTCCTGTCCGAAATGGCATTGTAAATGCAATACAGATTTACCTGTCAAATCTCCAAGTAAATTAAGCTCTATATCTTTTAATGAACTTTTCCCCTTCAAAAAAGCATCCAGGTTATAAAAGTCAGAATTGATGTGAGCTTCTGTTCTGGTATTCCAAGATTCCCTGTTTATTTCCAAATAATGGTCTTCTGCATTCATATTTATTTATCTAATGAGGTGAATTGATTTTTTGCCATTCCTCGTAGCTGAGTACGCCAAGTTCTGGCTGACTTTTACCGTTCAGAATATGGATAAACTCCAGTTGGTTTCCGTCTGGATCGTCAAAATAAAGAGCAAGTGCAGACATCCAGGCAAAAACCATTGGTTCATTGCTGCCATTTTTAAGGAAATTATAGGCTTTTAATCCGTTTTTCTCTAAAAATGTATTTGCATCTTTTAAAATAAAATCTTTGGAACAGCTGAATGCAAAATGTCTTGTCTGGAGATTAACCTGTTGTTCCCAAAGTCCGAGCATTGCCTCTTTATTTTCTCCGATCCAAAGAAACGCAATTGGCCTGGTTTCATCATAGTGTGCAAACTCAAGTCCCAATATTTGAGTATAGAATTGAACTGCGTTTTCCAAGTTGCTTACTTGAATGTGTGTCTCATATAACCCTTCAATCATTTTTTATAATTTATTTTTAATAATTATAGTGTTGTGATAATGACGGCTTTTCATCTTACCATATGAATAATCGGATAATCTTTACCAGAGCCGTCTTTTTCTGATCTTCCTGCTTTTCTGAACCCTAAATTTTCGTAAAATCCGATGGCCAGATAATTTTGCTCATTGACGTCAACCTTTTTTATGCCTTTCGTCTCATCCATAAATTGAAATAAGCGCTTTCCATAACCTTTACCACGGTAGTCACTGTGAACAAATAGCATTTCTAAGCTTCCTTCTGATAGCGATGCAAATGCTACCGGTTGGCTTTGCAGCATAAAAAGGTATACTTCAAGATTAGGCAGATAATCCTTTGGGATGACTTCTTTAAAATAAATAAAATCCTCTTCGGCAAGAAAGTCGTGAGTAGCTTTGACCGCAGATTCCCAAATCTCCATAATTCTGGGATAATCTTCTTTGGTCGCCCGCCTGATTTGTTGTGACATAATTCTAAATTAATAACTTTATATATATTAAATATTCAATGATGGTCTTCCTGATGCTATTGTATAAGCCTCTTTTATTACCTCTGAATAAGTCGGGTGGGCATAACTCATGGTAGCCATACCATTCGCGGTTACTTCATATTCCAGTCCGACAACAGCCTGTGCAATCAAATCTGCCGCCCGGGCGCCGATGATATGCACTCCTAATAGTTCGCCGTACTTCGGATCGGAAAGCACCTTTACAAAACCTTCCGTTTCCATTCCTGCTCTGGCTCTGGCATTCACGGCAAATGGAAATTTACCGATATTATATTCCACTCCCTGTTTTTTTAATTGCTCTTCGGTAGCGCCTACAGAAGCAACTTCCGGCCAGGTGTACACAACTGAAGGGATACGGTCATAATTGATATGAGGTTTCTGACCATTGATCCTTTCCACTACAAATACTGCTTCTTCTTCTGCCTTGTGAGCCAGCATCGCGCCACCCACGACATCTCCAATTGCATAAATGTTTGAAGCTGTAGTCTGAAGCAATTCATTGACCTTCACCGTACCATTGTTATTCAATTCCACGTTGGTATTTTCTAAACCCAGACCGTTTACATAAGATTTTCTGCCGACAGCAACTAGAATATAATCGGCGGTTAGACCTTGTTCTTCTCCTTGTTTATTTTTAAAATACACCTTAGCTGTGTTGCCAAGATTTTCAGCTTTGTAGACTGCCTGCTGAAGTTTGATTTCCACGCCTTCATTAGTTAATATCTTCGTTAAAGCCTTTCCTAATTCACTATCCATCGTAGCAATAAGATTATCAGCATATTCTAAGATAGTCACTTTGGTTCCGATTCTGTTGAATATGGAAGCCATTTCCACACCGATTACACCACCACCAATAATCACGATGCTCTCGGGTTTTTCCTGCAATCCCAAAGCTTCGGTAGAGGTGATGATCCTTTTTTTATCGATAGCAATGCCCGGAATTGTGGACGGTTTTGACCCTGTAGCAATAATAAACTTATCTGAATTAATTACAGTTTCAGTCTTATCATCGTGTACAATTTTCAAGGTTTCATTATTAACAAAAGAACCCGAGCCGTGGAAAACCGTGATCTTATTTTTTCTCATCAGGAAATCCAGACCTTGTGTGTTTTTGGTCACTACCTCGTTTTTTCGCTTAAAAAGCTGTTCAACGTTGAGCCGAAGATTTGAATATTCAATACCGTGTGCTCCGAAACTATTAAGTGCATCTGAATAATGATGGGTACTGTCCAGCAACGCTTTGGTAGGAATGCAACCTACATTGGTACAAGTGCCACCCAGAGTATTATACTTTTCAATGATGGCAGTTTTATATCCTAACTGTGCGCTTCTGATAGCAGCTACATATCCGCCGGGACCTGACCCTATTACGGTAATATCGAATGTTTCCATTTTATTGTTTAAATATTTTAATTGACAAAAAAATAAACCAATCGGTCTTTTTGTAAGCAAAAAAATTACGCTTTCAAATTTCTGATCAATTTCTCTAAAAAAGACATCGCTATATTCAGCTCTGTCATATGGTTGTTGACCTTTGCCTGCATAAACGCACCTTCGATCATCGAGATCATCACTACAGCAATTTCGGTCGGATCGGTATCTGCTTTTATTTCATTTCTATCGATACCACGTTTGATTTGATTTTCGATAGATGTTTTCCAAAAGTCTAGGGCTTTTTGTACGCGTTTCTGGAGTGACGGATGCGTGTCATCAGCCTCAGTAGCAGTATTTAAAATTGGGCAGCCCGCCTGTAAATAGGGATACCTGAAATAGTTTTTGTAGGTATGGGGATAAACCAGCAATCTTTCGATAGAATCTTCAGTTGCTAAAATACGATCTTTCATATGCTGGGTTACTTTACCAAAATTGTAATCAAATACACTTAATGCAATCTCATCCTTATTCTCAAAATTGCCATAGATGCAACCTTTCGAAAGACCGGTGGCGCTCATTACATCATTTATGGATGTACCTGCGTAACCTTTCACGTTAAAAACGGTCGAAGTTTTTTCAATGATCAGCTGTTTGGTATTTTCGGATTTTTGAGTTTTCATCAGCAATAATTTTTACTGAAACAAAGTTATATAAAAAAATAAAACAATCGGTCTTTTTTTTCATCATTTTTCACAGTTCGGTCTTATCTAAAATGATAACAGGCTGCTTTTCGCAATGCGCTGTGCAGGAAGCTGTAAGTTTGATCTGTAAGTAAAAGAAGGCACATAGTTACATTTGGTTTCCTTGTAAATTGTGACCGTGTAGCTTGTGCATGATGAGCTATTTTTCATTTTTGAAGACAAAGATGGATATCACCGCCCCCAGAACAGCACATAAGCCAAAGACCTGAAAGCTTTCATTGATGCCGATATTTATGATGAGGCTTAAGATCAGGCTCCCCAATCCGTACCCCATGAACATCACAAACGCAAAAAGACCAATAGCAACGCCCTTTCGCTCAGATAAGGTTGTGATTAGTGCAGCGAAAAGAGGATGGGTCATGTCAAATGCAAGCGATAGGGTAGCGACCAAAAGGCAGGAGAGAGGCAATGGTAAGTGAATGGCCAGCAAAAGGGTGGAAAGTGCTTCAATTGTTATTCCTATGGGAATGATTTTATTCCTACCGTACCTGTCTGCCATCTTTCCTATCATTGGTCCCAAGAGAAGACCAGGAATCCCATATCCCAATAATGCTAATCCGACGCCTTTTTCGTCCAGGTGGTAGTTGCTGAAAAAGTAATATCCGGTCCATGCAAATATTCCACTATGAAACATAGAATTGAACAATACAAAACTGTATGTCCGTTGTCCCCTGGGCAACTTTAGAATGTTGTAGTACTCGGTGATCATATTTTTGAGCTTTTCTGCGGTTTGTTTTTTCTGAAGGAAACTTCTTCGGTTGAAAAGCAGTACGACAAGGATCAGCAGTCCCATTCCGGCAACTATGCAAAAAAGTGCCCGCCATCCGACAAAGGCAGTCAGCAGTGCACCTGTGCTGGATCCAAATGCTGTTCCTGCCGCCATGAATCCAAAAAACAAACCTAGGGCATGTCCTCTTTTCTCGTACGGAAAGTGGTCCCCGATCCAACCAATCGTCGTTGGTGCCACCCCTCCGGCAACCAGCCCTGTGAGCAGCCTTAGAAAAATCAGCTGATCAATACTTTCTGCCAGACCCGTAAAGGCAGTAATTAATATGAACCCCGACAATGAAAAAATTATGACCTTAAAGCGCCCATATCGATCTGAAAGGGGGGCGTAGATCAGGGTTGAAATTCCATAGCTCAGCAGATATGCAGGTTCGATAAAACTGACGTGCCGAACCGATACCCGAAAAAGTCCTGAAAGATGGGGAAGTATCGGAGCCACCATGAATCCCTGAAAGAAGATAATGAATGTGCCCAAAGAAAGTATCGCAACTAATGTAAAGGAAGGGATCTCCAAGGATGTTGACGCAGCATTTTTGCTGATTTTATGATATGTGTTCATTGTATTGTCCGTTTGCGCGGGAAAACCTGTGTATAATTTATTAAGGCAATTTGGAACAGCTTTTCAGCTGTTTAATCTTTTCAAGTAAGTGGCAATCTACCACGGTAGCTGTCCATGGATGCCTATAAACTGTCCTGTAGGGCCGGATTTATCGAGCGTAGCATATTTCAGGATAAGCTTTGCTGCATCCGATACATATCCGGTACCCTTGAACCCATTGAATTCAGTGGCCGTGTATCCAGGATCTACAGCGTTAACCCTAAATGCGGAGTCCCTCAATTGGTAGGCAAGCATGACCGTAAAAGCATTCAGTGCTGTTTTTGAAGGGCCATAACCGGCATCCTTAAATTCATAGAATTCCCAGTCCTGATTATCGTGCAGCGTGAGAGAGGCCAGTTCGCTGGCACATTTACGATACGTGGATTTTCTGAATTTTTCAGTAGTGGCATCATTGCCTGTGTCAGACGGATCGGACCAAAAAGATTGGTATCAAAAATATCCTTTATGATATCTATATCTACCGTAGCGGGCGGTTGTGGCTGCTGACCACGTATCCCGGCATTGTTTATCAATGCATCTAAAGATGAACTGTACTGCAGCATGTTCTGGTATGCATCGTTTAAACTCTGCGGGTCCCTGATATCAAATGCAACCGCTATAATGTTATCATAACCTGCGTTTCGTAGTTCTTCTGCGGCTTTTAGTCCATTTTCGTAGTTGCGGCTTCCAAGGAAAATTGTATAGCCAATTTTCGAAAACTGTTTTGCTGTTTCCAGTCCGATTCCTCTGTTTGCTCCACTGATAAGTACTGTTTTCATAATGATTCTATAATGTTAAAAGGAGTTGATTTTTTTATCTGTTATCTTCTACACTGCCCACATCGATATCCGGATCAAAATTATAAAAGTTATATTTGCAGTACAGGTACAGTATGAATCAAAATAATCAATACAGATGAAAACCTACAAGTTTGAGTTGTTTACCAATGAAATTGAGAAAAGTATTCGGGAAGGTGTTTTCAAACCCGGACATAAGCTGCCGTCGGTCAGGGAAATTAAGGAAAAATATCAGCTCAGTTCCAGTACAGTACAGATGGGCTATGAGCATTTAATACTTAATGGATCTGTGGAAAGTATTCCAAAATCCGGCTATTATGTTTGCAACAATAAACAGAATAAGTTTGAAACCTTACAAACCGGGCATAAGCTCGTGGTCAGAGATGCGACATTCAGCAATCATTTGGCACTTACAACTTCTCTTCGGTCGGGACGCAAAATTTCTGAATTTAACGTAGCTGCTCCCGGAAATCTTATCGTTCCACAAAAGTTATTGCTTCGGACCATGCAACAGGTAATCAGAGAGCATGGGGCAGGTTTATTACGTTATTATCCTGCCAGTGGATTGAGTTCATTAAAGGAAAATATTGTTGCGCGCGCAGTATCTTACCAGACAAGGCTAAACGGTGAGGAGCTGATTATCACTGATGGTGCGTTGCAGGCACTATACATATCGCTCGCCGCAACTTGTGGGCCAGGAGATGTGATCGCCTTAGAAAGCCCCAGTGTTTTTTCCGTACTTGAAGTTGTTAGAGTGCTGAAACTTAGGGTTGTCGAGGTTCCCGTCGATCCGATTATTGGCTTTGATGTAGACTTTTTCAGGAAAGCCTGTGAAAAAAATAAGATAAAGGCAGTCGTCGTCACGCCGAATTTTCATAATCCTACCGGAACACTATTATGCGGCGAGCAGAAAAGGATGCTGCTCAATATTGCTCAGAAGCACAATGTAGCTGTAGTAGAGAATGATATCTACGGAGATATTTATTTTCAGGGGCAGAGACCCTCTACGATCAAGAGTTTTGATGATAGCGGACTAGTGTTGACTTATTCATCCTATGCGAAAACACTGGCGCCCGGAATCAGACTTGGGTGGCTAAGTTCAGGAAAATTTATGGAGCGTACCGAACAGATAAAATTTGCCCTTGGAAGTTCCGTTTCCCCCCTGTATCAGGAAACAGTCAGCCGGCTCATTCAGGTTAGCAGTTACGACCGCCATGTGCGATCATTTCGCATGCTATTGGCAAAAAACGCCCACTTTGCCATTAATCTGCTATCTACCCACTTTCCAGAAAATATTTGTATGGCAGCACCGCAAGGTGGCTATAATCTCTGGATCAGAATGCCCGAAAGTACAGACATGAAATTTTTTTATGAGCAGTGTGAAAAGATCGGTGTCCGTTTTACACCTGGGTATACCTTTTCGTTTTCTTCAGCCTTTGACCAATATTTCAGGCTTGTTTTTGCCGATACGTTTTCCCCGAAACGGATAGAGGCTATCCGCTTGCTCGGTCAGCATTTAAGATAGATCCTGTACCAGTCTTATTTGAGAGAACTGTACTGTCCAGTACTGGCTGGCTTCAGTATTTTTGTGAAAAATATTGTGAATATGAGATGGATAATTTTAATTACGGCTGGAATCTTCGAGGTTCTTTTTGCTTTCTGTCTTGGTAAAATCCGTCTTGCTGCCGGTGTCCATTTTTATTTGTGGATAGGAGCCTTTCTAATCTCTATGTCCTTAAGTTTACTGCTTTTGTTTGAAGCAATAAAGATATTGCCGTTAAGCACTGCTTATGCTGTATGGACAGGAATCGGAACAGCAGGTACTGTATTGCTTGGGGTATTTGTGCTCAAAGAACCTGTTACTGCAAGCAGGATATTTTTTCTGCTGTTGCTGTTCGCATCCATCATAGGCTTAAAGCTTAATTAGCAGACCATAAATTTGTCTAAATTTTTAAAAATGAATATAATTTCAAAATTTGCTTTAGCAACAGATGAGTCTACGGATACTCTGTTGAATCTGATCATTGAACTGGCATCCGAAAAATTTGGTCAGCAACTGCAAACCCAGCAATTGAACGAATTTATCGAGAAGTATTATAACCGCAAGTATTTTGTTAGTGAGATGAACAGTATGTCCAACCAGTGGATTATGGTATATGTCGACAATCAGGCTGTGGGTTATGCGCGCGTTACATCTAAGGGGGAAGTTCCACCGGCAATCGATAATATGCGCGCGGTACATATAGGTGATTTTTCAATCCTTGAAAAATTTAGAGATTCCCAGATCATGGAGTCTTTATATGATAAGTGCATTTCATTGTGCAGGTTTGTAGATGTGATCTGGATCAACGAATACATTGATAATCCGTTCATCGAATTTTTTGAAAGCAAAGGCTTTATAAAGCAACCCGGAATGTATGAACTGGACGATATCGGTCTGCTGTCCAGCTGTCTGATCTTTAAAAATAGATCACATTAAAAAAGTGAAATGATAGAAGCAGTGATCTTTGATATGGACGGTGTGTTGATCGATTCGGAGCCATTTTGGCTTGCGGCAGAACGGGAAGTTTTTGAATCCCTGGGTATTATTGTTACTGAGGAGCATTCATCAATAACAAGCAGAATGACCACCAGAGAAGTTACCAAATACTGGTTTGCCATACAGCCCTGGCTGGAGAGAAGTTTGGCTGATGTCGAACATCATGTTATTATGAGGGTTGCAGAGCTTGTTGATCTTTATGGCGAAATAATGCCCGGGGTTGAAGAGATCCTGAACTACTTTAAGCAGGAAGGATATAAAATTGGTCTTGCGACAAATTCTCCGGGGATTTTGGTGCCCAGAATTCTTAAAAAAATAGGAATTGAGGGCTATTTTAGCAGTATTCTCACAGCAGATTCTGTTAATATAGGAAAACCTGATCCCCAGATATACCTCAAGTCTGCATCTTCCCTTTCTGTAAGCCCTTCCAAATGCCTGGTGTTTGAAGATTCCCAGGGAGGAGTTACGGCCGCTGTAAATGCGGGAATGGCAGTGATCGCCGTTTCGGGGAAATACTCAGATACTCATGGCAATTTTGATCAGGCCGACAGGTGGATAAGTAATCTACTTGATTTTTGTCCAGAATATATCGAGATAATAAATAGAAGGTTCAGTTAACTAATATGTAGCTGTGTTCGTCTATTAAGATGATCCGCTGGGCTAAGTTATCAGTAAGTCTCGCCACTCCAAACTAAAAGCAATTGTTGGAAAACGTGCTTGATATTATTTTATCGTGATTTATATTGAACACTGGGCATGCTCATTTCCGGAGAATCGGAAATTATGGTGTATATAGGGAGGGATTCTACACAGATCCGAACCATCCTCTTCAGAATAGCATAACAATCCACTATTTTAATCATTTTCAAATTACTGCCATGATTCTGCAATAAATGTAAATTATGCTATTATCTAGTAGAACAGAATATGACCGAAGCGTAAAAACTATTTGTCAGAACATGTATATAAACTAATCAAATAAATTGTTCTGTTTTTCGTTTAATATATAGGAGTTTTTAAATATAATAAAGGATTTTATAATAATACTCACGCCATGCAAGCCGTTTATCTGTACATACGAGTCAGTACTGATGAACAGGCTGTAAAAGGATATTCCCAACGCAGCCAGCTGGATCGACTTGTGCACTATTGTAAAGATCACAATCTCATTGTTGCCAAAACTATTTTCGAAGACTATTCGGCAAAAACATTTAACCGGCCGAGTGGAACAAACTGTTCGCTGAGCTTAAGCTCACTAAAAACCAATCTTCACTTATTCTCTTTACTTATTGGGATCGTTTCAGCCGCAATATTATGGACGCTTACAAGATGTTAGAAAGATTGCAGAATATGAAAGTCTCCATTCAGGCAATTGAACAGCAGATAGACTTCTCAATCCCGGAAAGTAAAATTATGTTGGCAATGTATTGGGCTACTTCTGAAGTAGAAAACGATAAAAGAAGCCGTAATGTACGTTTGGGAATGCAAAAAGCAAGACTGGAAGGAAGATGGATCAATAAAGCTCCTCTAGGATATAGAAATAAAATTACATCTGATGGGAAAAAATATATAGACATCTACGAACCGGAAGCATATATTATCCGTGAGGCTTTTACAGCTATAGTGAGACAAAATAAATATTGTTTAACTGAAATATACAAGGATGCGGTATCAAATGGGCTTAATTGTAGTAGAAGTGCTTTTTATCGCCTGGTAAGAAATCCTATTTATTGTGGTAAAATAAAAATTCCGGCATTTGAAGATAAAGCTGAAAAAATTGTTGAGGGTACTCATGAGCGTCTTATACCTGTCGTTTTATTTGATCATGTTCAAAGAATAATAAAAGACGCAGATTTAAACCATCCTAAAAAATTAACTTCAAAAAGGATAGCTAATGAAAATTTAATTTTTAGAGGTGTTCTACAATGTCCTAATTGTGGAAATACGCTTACAGGAATTGGATCGCAGGGACATACTAAAAAATATTATTATTACCACTGTATGGGACGTTGTTCATACCGGGTAAGAGCTGACGTTATCAATTTGAGTTTTCTTTCATTCCTTAAGAATAATAGAGTGGTAGAACCATTTTTAGAACTTGCCAATAGTATTTCAAAGGAAATTTATGGTGAAGAACATCATGATTATATTCAGAAAAAAGAGGAGATAAATGGAAAAATTAATTAATAGGGGATTCAATGCGCAAAAGCTATTTTCAAATGGGAATATTGACTATGATGATTATATACTAATAAGAAGTTGTTGCCAGGAATCTTTAAAAGATAATACTGATAAATTGAGACAGCAGGCTTTAAAAATAGTCGCAGAGAAACATACAGAAAAGGGAACTGATTACGTAATTAACCACTTAGGGGAGTTTTATGAAAATTCAGATACTATAACCAAACAGAGAATTATCAGGTTGTTTTTTCCGGAGAAAGTAAAGGTAATAGAAGGGAATATTGAAGAAATGCTATCAGAAAGTGTTAAGACCATATTTGGATTAACTGTTTCAGCTTCGAAAATAAAAGAAATCCATGGTCAGCAGACAGACCAGGCAATAGTTGAATTTTTTAAAGAATTATATTTTTTAGGGTATGAACAAAACTTAAAAAATATCTAAAAATTGATGGATTAGTTTTTGATTTTTCAGAGTAAAGCTGATTCATTAAATTGTATTTGTATAAAACGCTGAAAAACAGTTTTTTTAGGGTGTTTGAAGTGTTCGAGATCCTGTATAGATAACTTGATGGGCTTGTCTTTTCGAACTTTTTGTTCCAAAGAAAAAAAACACTTTTGGTATTTAATTGATCTTCAGTTGTTTAGTGTTTTCAATAAGGTTCGAATCCTGTCAGGTTTGTGACAATAATATGGAGTTTTAATCGAAAAATTGACCAAAAAAGATAAAATATTGGTTTTTAAAGAAAAAATTTTTGCTTTATAACATAAGGTAAAACAGTAAAAAGTACGTTAAATATGCTGAATAAGAGGTATTTATAAATAAAATGACACCATTTGGCCTAAATTGTCCTAATGGTGTCATTAAGTGAGCGCGAAAGGATTCGAACCTTTGACCGTCTGCTTAGAAGGCAGATGCTCTATCCAGCTGAGCTACGCACCCCTAAAAGAGTTGTTTCCGCTTAATATTATAAGCTTTAAAAGTCGGGGCGGCAGGATTCGAACCTGCGACCTCCTGGTCCCAAACCAGGCGCGATGACCGGACTACGCTACGCCCCGAAGTATATTTTAAGCGGAGGGTAAGGGATTCGAACCCTTGCGACACTTTCGCGTCGACAGTTTAGCAAACTGCTCCGTTAACCACTCCGGCAACCCTCCTTTTTGTTTATTTTTTAATGATCGTTGTTCCGTTATTGCGAGTGCAAATATAGAACAGATTTCTTTATTTACCAAATAAATTTCAAGAAAAATTTACGTATTTTTGAGCTAATAAATCATTAAAAAACTAAACTGATGCGTAAAACATTATATATCATCGGATTAAGCGCTTTTGTTTTTTCATGTACTTCTCAGCAAAATGTGAAAAAAAGTTCTTACCAGCCGAAAACCCCCGTAGTACAGGCAAAACCGCCCGTTAAAACTCCGGCTCCCGAACCTCCGAAACCTAAAATTACAAACGAACATGGAGTAGAGTTTTTTACAACCAATTTAGCAGATCCCACGAAAAATGACAATACGGCAAGTTATGGTTCCATTGTTTCTGCAAAACCTGCAGGATATAAAGTGGTGAAAACCTATTTTCCTGCTATTGCACAAAATTTCAGACAACGTTATCTGATTCTGCATTATACGGCTCTTCCGGATGATAAGTCTGTTACGGTGCTTACTCAGCAGGCAGTAAGTTCCCATTATCTGGTAAATAATACCGGAGATAATGAAATTTATCAACTGGTAGATGAAAACAAACGTTCCTATCATGCAGGAGTAAGCGCATGGAGAAGCGATAAAAATCTGAATGATACTTCAATCGGTATTGAAATTGTTAATACAGGCTTTACTACAGATGCAACCGGAAAAAGAGTATTTGTTCCTTTCAGTGATGAACAGGTGAAAAAAGTAGCGGCGCTGGCCAAAGATATTGTGACAAGATACCAGATTCCGGCAACCAATGTTCTGGCACACGCAGATATTGCGCCGACAAGAAAACAGGATCCGGGGCCAATGTTTCCTTGGAAGAAACTGTATGACGAATATCAGATAGGAATGTGGTATGATGAAGCTGCAAAGCAGAACTTCCTTACCCAGGCACAGGTAGATCTGGCGGCTAAATATAACGATGCCTCATTTATCTTTGGTATTCAGACCGCTCTTCAGAAGTTCGGGTATGGACTTGAATTCAGCGGGAAGTGGGATGATGCTACCAAAAAAACAATAGAAGCTTTCCAGTACCATTTCCGTCCGCAGAATTATGACGGGATCATGGATGCCGAAACATGGGCAATACTTCAGGCTTTAATGCAAAAATATCCAACGAAATAATTTATGTAAAGCGCATCGGTTAGATGCGTTTTTGTTATATTTAAAAATTAAAAAAGTTAAAACATCTGTAATGGAAAATTTCAGAAAAGAGAGTGACCTGCTGGGAGAACTGAACGTGCCGGCAAACGCTTATTATGGAGTTCAGACTCAAAGAGCAATTGACAACTTCAAGATCTCAGGACAACTTTTGTCTTCATATCCGGATTTTATCAAAGGATTGGCTTTCGTGAAAAAAGCAGCCGCAAAAACCAATTACGAATTGGGGCTGCTGGATGAAAACCTGTATTTCAAAATAGCAGAAGCCTGTGATGAAATTGCAGCAGGAAAATACCATGAACAATTCCCTGTAGATATGATTCAAGGGGGAGCCGGTACTTCAATCAACATGAATGCCAATGAAGTAATAGCGAATATTGTATTGGAAAAACTAGGAAAGAATAAAGGTGAATATGAATTCTGTTCACCTAATGATCATATCAACCTTTCCCAGTCTACCAACGATGCCTATCCTACAGGAATTAAAATGGGACTGCTTCACATGAATATGGGCTTAGTTGAAAGACTTGAGAAAATTGTTGAAGCTTTCCGTGCCAAAGGAAAAGAATTTCAGGATGTCATCAAAATGGGGCGTACCCAGCTTCAGGATGCTGTTCCAATGACTTTAGGGCAGGAATTCGAGGCTTTTGCAGCAACCCTGGAAGAAGATATTTCCAAACTGAATAACAATGCAGAGCTTTTCGTAGAGGTAAACATGGGGGCGACAGCCATCGGAACCGGACTTAATGCTCCGGTAGGTTATGCCATTCTTTGTGCGAAAAATCTGGCCAGAATCACTGGATTTCCGGTTGTTTCTGCACCGGATCTTGTTGAGGCAACACCAGATACAGGTTCTTATGTGATTTATTCCTCGGCAATGAAGCGTCTGGCGGTAAAATTGTCCAAAATCTGCAACGATTTGAGATTGCTTTCCTCCGGTCCAAGAGCAGGATTGTTTGAGATCAATCTTCCACCTATGCAGCCGGGATCTTCAATCATGCCGGGAAAAGTAAATCCTGTTATTCCGGAAGTGGTAAATCAGGTATGCTTTAAAGTAATCGGAAATGATCTTACAGTAACCTTTGCCGCAGAAGCCGGACAATTACAGTTAAACGTAATGGAACCAGTACTTTCTCATGCCATTATGGAAAACATCCATTTCCTTTGCAATGCATTGGATACGTTGCGTGAAAAATGTGTAGTGGGAATTACAGCCAATAAAGAAGTCTGCCTGAATATGGTGAAACACAGCATCGGTATTGTAACTGCACTTAACCCATACATCGGATACAAGCAATCTACAGCCATTGCTAAAGAAGCTCTGGAGTCCGGAAAAAGCGTGTACAACCTTGTTCTGGAGAAAGGAATTCTTTCCCAGGAAAAGCTGGATGAGATTCTTGATCCTAAAAACATGCTGAAACCGCATAACAAATAAAAAACAATCCATAAGTGATAAATGGTGGCCATCGGTACATCATTTATCACTTATTATTTAGTACTTATCATATCTTGAGGTTTTTAATTATAATTCCTGCCCACAACGAAGAGGAAAATCTTCCGTTCACACTGGATTCTTTACAGCAGCAAAGTTTTAAAGATTTTAAAGTCGTGATTGTTAATGACGGTTCAGTAGACCGTACTCCTGAGATCATCAGAAGATATACAGAGAATGATTCCCGTTTTCAGACGGTCAACCTTCAGAAGTCTGCCCACCAGCCGGGATCTAAAGTCGTCAATGCTTTTAAAAACGGATTGCAGACCCAAAATGTAGAAGAATTTGAGATCATTTGCAAATTTGACGCGGATATTATTCTTCCTGAAAACTATCTGGAAACCATAGAAAAAGCATTCAAAGATAATCCTGAATACGGGCTTGCAGGAGGTTTGTTATACATAGAAAAAGAAGGAAACTGGGTGTATGAAGGAAATTCAAACAAACATCATGTAAGAGGTCCTATGAAAGCCTACCGGAAAGAATGTTTTCTTCAGATGGGAGGGCTAAGAGAAACTTTAGGCTGGGATAATATCGATTCTATTTTATTGGAAAATCTGGGTTGGAAAGAAATGGTACTGCCTGAACTCCATGTAAAATTAATTAAAGTAAAAGGAGCTGATTACACCATCAGGCCCGCCGACTATTACGGCCGGTATTTTTATTTCTTAGGCCTGAACAGATTTCTTGCCTATATTGCCGCCTCAAAAGAAGCTGCAAAAAGCAGATCAGTTTCTTTTTTCTTCAAAATTACCGGAGCTTATGAAAATTGCAGATCCAAAAAACTGGAACTCAAACTTTCTGAAGAGGAACAAAAAGCAGTCAATGATCAGCGTTGGAAAATGCTGAAGAAAAAATGGCTTAAAATGTAGAATCTAATGGGATGAAATTTGAAATAAACACATAATATATTCAATAGAAACGGGCTTTAGCCCGTTTAAAACTATAATAAACCAACCAATTAAAATCTCCGGTTCAACAGTGAAAAAAATCGCCTACATCGAAATAGATACCCATGCAGAAATTGCGCAGGCTTTCATGAACATCATGAAGGATTCATCAGATTTTGCAGTAGATTATTATTTTTCAGAAAGAATAAGGAATAGGATTGAAGAGAATGGAGAAAAAGGATTTCTGTCGGATAGCTCTATGATTCTGGATCAGCTGAGTTCAAAAAAATATGATCTCATTATCATCGGAACCGTTCACAGGTATTTTAATACTTTTCAGGCAATAGTGCAGAAATACAATACTGTTGTTATTGTTCATAATATTAACTTTTCACAATCTTCAAAATGGTCTTTGTTAAAGAGTATTTTCAAATCAGATATTATTTATAGAGTAAAGCTTTGGTGGAAAGAAGGATTGCTGCAGTCTTCAAAAGTGTATCAGAAAGCGAAAAGGCTTTTGGTTCTGGATGAAGAGCTTTCTTCGGATCAACGTATATTCCTGCCGCTTTTCTATACTGAAGTTTTTGAAAAAACAGATAACGATCATACGGTCATCGTAATTCCGGGAGGAGTGTCTCAAAAAAGAAGAGATTATCATCATGTTTTTAACGTAATGAAGAACCTGAAAACTCAGGAAAGATATGAATTTATTTTCCTCGGAAAAGCTCAGGGTAATGAATTGAAACAGCTTGAAAGACTATCTGAAAGCCTTCCCGAAAATATTATGATTCAGTATTTTCCGGACAGGGTTTCCAATGAAGATTTTGAAAAATGGATGCAGAAAGCAGAGGTTTTATGGTGCCCGATTCAGCAGAAAACAGCGTTTTTCAGCCTTGAAGAAACCTATGGATTAACAAAAATGACCGGAAATCTGGGAGATGCTGTCGCCTATGGGAAAATGGCTGTTTTTCCTGAAAATTACCCTTCAAAACTTGAATTTATTATCCCGGAAAAGCAAGATGTAATCAGCCAGTTCACAGAGCTGAAAAATACTCAGTTCGATTTTCAGAAAACATACAATAAAAGTTCCGTTCAGAAAAGATTGGAAAACGTCCTGAAAAGCCTTCTTTAATATTATTTTTGGTGCTAAAATCCATTCAATAAAACTTGTCCGTTTTTAGACCTCAAAAACTTCCATCTTCCTGCTTCCTTCCTATTTAAACTTAAAAATACTTTTAATAAACTTCATATTCAGATAATCTTCAATCGGGAAAATTTTGGTGAAATAATTTCCGATATAGATCAAAATGAGTACAACAGCAGGTTTATACATCAGATTGATGAAATTACTGTTGAAATTCGGAAGAACAATAGCTACAGTGATAGCCAGTGTACAAATAATGGAAACGAAAATCATTTCGATAGTAAGCGGTGAAACCTTGAATACAATATAATTGAAAATGATTTTAACAACATTATAGGTTGTAAGGGAAATGGCTGTAGACAGGGCAATTCCAATAAGTTTCAGCTCCGTATTTTTAATGAAGTAATAATTCAGTCCAATCGTTAATCCGGCCAGTAAAAGCATGACCAGAATATTGAATCTGTAATATTTCGAAAGAGAAATAATATTTCCATTGAATCCGGTAGCGAGATCCAGCAAAACAGCAGATCCCCAGATCCATACTACGGGTTCATATTCTCTCAGCATCGTTCCGTTCTTCGGCATAAATTGCGTCAGATAAGGAAATCCTACCATAATGCAGGAGAATAATACAGCGCCAAGGAAATATAATGTAAGTGATGTTTTTTTATGGAACTTGTCAAGAGCTTCCATATCGCCGTCAGCAAGGTTTTTACTGATGATAGGAGCGGAAATGTTAAACAGGCCCAGCTGTGGAATAGAAATCAATGAAATTAAAGCATATAAAACAGAATAAATTCCGTTTTCCTCCATTCCCATAAACTCTCCGATCATAAAGCTGTTGATGGCCAGATAATTTCCAAAAGTTCCTAAAAAACCAAAGAAACAGTAATTGAGAAACTCTTTCCAGAAATTGTCTTTCTTAAAATAGCTCGTGTCGAGATCAAAATGTATTTTATCAAGCTTATTCGTGTAATAAACATATCCCAGGAGCATTAAAGCAAACATTCCGAAAAAGAATACAAATGCAATCCGCTGCGAAAGAACCTGTCCGTATTGTAAATACGTAAAATAAGCAAACAGGAGGAATGCGCCCAGGTTGGCTATTTTCGGAAAAAGATTGTCGAAGATATTGGAAACTACAATTCTCTTATAGTTGGATACATATTTATTGAAAATGGCACAGAGCGATAAAACCAGAATTAAGGGTAGAATAATTTCTTTAATTTTCCAGGCTTCCGAATGAAGGAATTTTGGATAAAAATAAGGGATAACAAAAAATACAACAGAAAATATAAGGAAATTAATCAATATTGTAACGAGGGACAAAGACAGCATATTTTGATTTTTACCGTCTTTTTGCAAAGAATTAAAATACTTCACATTTGCATAGGAAATTCCGAAGACAACGAACGGAACAAGCATTTCTGCCGTCTGCATACTGTAACGCAGTTTTCCGTAAAACTCAAAATCACTCGGAAAAATGAAAATGGCAGATACCGTACCCAGCAAAAAACCAATATAACCTATGATGGAATATTTGAAGCCTTGTCTCGCTACTACACTCATACTGTTTTTTAATGGTTTTTAGGGATGAAAATAATATTGTTGATATAGTTCGTTTTGTTTTTTTCATCATGGGTATTGCGCAGCAGAATCTCTTCCGTAAGAACTTCCAGTCTGAAGGTATTTCTGTTGAGGTATTGCGCTTCATAACCCCAGCTTTTTACTTCAGAAATATCGTTCCATATCGGGCTTTCGTGGTGTCGTTGTTCCATTTCTACCATCAGGGTAGGATAGAACTGCCGGATGATTTCCTTAGCTCCGGAAAGGGTCCTCATTTCATTTCCCTCTACATCTATTTTTATGAAATCAAGTCTGTTGAAGTGTTCAATAGCGGCCCAGTCGTCCAGCTTCAGAACCTTCACTTTTTCTGTGTAACTTTTTTCTTCCCCTTTTTCTTTATATGAAGTGTTTAATGTTCCGCGGGAGGCGATCATTTTTCCGTTAATAACCGGAACTTTAAATTCTGCAGTCGTATTTTCATCAGAAAGAGCCAGAGGCAGTACCCTCATGGATGGAAATAACCTTTTTAAACGGCGGCAGAGTTTTTTGTTCGGCTCAAAAGCGTAAATATTCTCAGAATCCAGTTTGTCTTCCAATTGATAAAGAAAAGTGCCGACATTAGCCCCAATGTCCAGGATCACGGCATTTTTAGAAAGGTATTCTTTAATCCATACCAATTCCGGTTCTACATTCCGTTCTGAAAAATTATCTTTATTAAGATTATTTAAGGTCTTAAAATATCTTTTTTTATAAAAATTCGGACTTATATATTGTAGTTTTTCTGCAATTCGCTGGTATAAAGACATCCTTAATTGTTTGACGAAAAGCAAAGATAAGCAAAAATGTTAAACTAATGTTAAAAAATAACAAATATAACAGATTGATTATCAATTTATAAATTGAAAGCCACTTTTTATAAAAAATTGAATTTTAAAAGATTGGGTTTTTGTTGCAAAAACAGATTTTAAAAACATTCATTTATATGATTTACCCGATATTTTATTTTTACATAGTACAATAAAAATTCGTGTATCCGTGGCATTAAAAACAAGCATGATAAAACCCAGAACCTGTATTTCCATTCGGATTAATTCCATTCGAAATGTTAAATTTTAACCCTTGTCATAATTTTTTTTAAAATTCTGGTGTTTTGATAAAATTTTGGCAGATGTTTTGATATTAACTCATTGCTTATCGATAAGGCTAACAGATTTAATAAATCAATTAATTGATTGTACTAACAGTTTAAATATTTAATAGTGATGAAACAGATACATCAAAATCAGGAATTTCGTTTTAACGAAGTCCTGTTTGAGCACCGTAACAAAGATTACGGAGCCTACGTTTTAAGAAATGAATCAGATCGAATATTAACCAAAGCCCTTTTTATCGGAGTAAGCTTACTGGCCGCAGTGTCAATAACCCCTTTCGTTATCTCAGCATTTAAATCAGATGCACCGTCAAAAGGACGGGAGGGAGTGGAAATTGAGTTTGTAGATCCTGTGATCCCGGATGTTCCTGTAACGCCGCCTGCACAGGTATTGCCTCCAAAAACAACACCACCGCCAAGTGTGAAACAGTTTGACAGTACAGTTCCTGAACCTTCATCAACAGCTCCTGAGGATAATACTAAAAAAGAGCCGATTCCGGATGACGCAGTAGCAGGTTTTAAAAACGACTTTACAGCGGAACCTATTAAAAGAGGAGCAGAGCCAATTAACCTTGAAGGAACAGGAAAAAGCCCAGTTTTACCTTATGTTCCGCAAGGGCCGCCAGCTCCGAAAGTTCCGGATGATCATATTGCTTCAGGTACGGAATTGTCTTCTGAAGCTGCATTTGAAGGAGGGATTAATGCATTCAGAAATAAAGTAACCAGCAATTTTGATGGTTCTTCATTTGATGGAAGCGGGGAAACCATGAGAACAGTTGTTACTTTTATAGTTGAAACGAATGGAACGATTTCCGGAATTAAAGCAGAAGGAGGAGATGCGGATTTCAACAGAGAAGCTATAAGAACCATAAAAAGTATCAAAGGGAAATGGAAGCCTGGAATGAATAAAAACAAAGAGGCTGTAAGAAGTTATTTCAAGTTCCCGATCTCAATGAAATTTGAGTAAAAGGACAGAATAAACAGATATTAAAAAGTTATCCACAAAGAATTTTTTTTGTGGATAATTTTTTTTATCGCTAAATTGCTTATTAACAATATTTTAACTCAATTTTAAATTTCACCGTTTATCGGGAGCAAAGAAAAAAGTGTATTTTTGAAACCTAAAGTTCGAATAATGGCAAAAATCATAGGTATCGCTAATCAAAAAGGAGGAGTTGGAAAAACAACAACAGCTGTAAATTTAGCCGCAGCATTAGGGGTATTGGAAAAGAAAATCTTAATCATTGATGCAGATCCACAGGCCAATGCAACCTCAGGCCTTGGTGTAGAAGATGTTCAGTATTCTACATATAATTTGTTAGAGCACAGTGCAGATACAAGATCCTGCATTAAAAGAACAGCAACCCCGAATCTGGATATCATTCCGTCTCATATTGATCTGGTAGCAGCAGAAATTGAACTGGTTGATAAAGAAGACCGTGAATATATGCTTAAAAAAGCTTTAGCAGAAGTAAGAGCAGATTACGATTATATTATCATCGACTGTGCGCCAAGTTTAGGGCTTATTACAGTGAATGCGCTTACCGCAGCAGATTCTGTGATCATCCCGATCCAGTGCGAATATTTTGCTTTGGAAGGACTAGGGAAATTATTGAATACCGTTAAAAACGTACAGAAAATTCACAATAAAGATCTTGGAATCGAAGGACTTCTTTTAACCATGTACGACAGTCGTTTAAGATTGTCCAATCAGGTGGTGGAAGAAGTAAATGCCCACTTCCCGGAAATGGTATTTGAAACCATTATCAGCAGAAACGTAAGATTGAGTGAAGCGCCAAGTTTCGGAGAAAGCATCCTGAACTATGATGCTGAAAGCAAAGGAGCAGTACAATATATCCAGCTTGCTGAAGAAGTATTGCTGAAGAACGAAAATTTAGTAAAAAATTAAATTAATAAATAAATGAACACCGGGTGGTCTTAACTGCCACTCATCACTCATCATTTATCAAGAATATCTATGAAGGACAAAAAAAGAGCTATGGGACGCGGTTTGGGCGCTATTTTAAGTGCCGAATCCAAAGCAACGATCAACTCTGCTACCGATGAAGGGGCAGACAAGTTTGTAGGGAATATTGTAGAAGTAGCCCTTGAAGATATCTACCCGAATCCAACCCAGCCGAGAACTTATTTTGACGAAAAAGCATTAAACGAACTTGCCCAGTCTATTAAAAACTTAGGCGTAATTCAACCGGTTACCTTAAGAAAAGACGGCGAAAAATTCGAGATCATATCCGGGGAAAGACGTTACCGTGCAAGTAAAATTGCCGGGCTTCCGACGATTCCTGCCTATATCCGTCTGGTAAACGATCAGGAACTTCTGGAAATGGCCCTTGTGGAAAATATCCAGAGAGAAGATCTGGACGCTATAGAGATCGCTTTGACTTATCAGAGGCTTTTGGACGAGATAGGACTTACACAGGAAAACCTGAGCCAGAGAGTAGGAAAGGACAGAAGTACCATTACCAACTCTATCAGGCTTCTGAGACTGAATCCTGATATTCAGAACGCTATCAGAAGTGGTGAGATTTCTGCCGGACACGGAAGAGCAATCATCAGCCTTGAAAGCGAAGAACATCAGCAGGTTTTATTTGACCTGATCATTAAGGAAAAATTAAATGTCCGTCAGGCCGAACAAGCTGCAACAGCATTGAAAAATCCTAAATCACCCGCAGCGAAAAAGGCCAATATTGAGCTTTCCAACAACTATAAAAAAGCTCAGAAAACCATCGCTGATATTTTAGATGTAAAAGTGGAGATCAAAACCACCGGAAACGGTAAAAAAGGTAAAATTGTCCTGGACTTCAAAAATGAAGAAGAACTGGAGTATATTTTATCCCATATTAAATAATGAAGAAAATATTTTTCACATTTTTTCTGTGCATTACAGCACTGGCCTATGCACAGGTCGCCCCCATAGATACAGTCCGGATGCAGGAACGTCCGAAAGACAGTATCGTATCGGTGAAACCTGTTAAGCCTTCAAAAACAGAAGCTAAAATAATAGCAGACCTGGAACAGGCTAACGGCCCGACCAAAAAAACGATAAAACTCAATCCTACAAGAGCAGGGCTTTATTCCGCTGTACTTCCGGGATTAGGACAATATTACAATAAGAAGTACTGGAAAATTCCTGTCGTTTGGGGAGCAGTAGGGGCCGGAGTAGGAATTGCAATATGGAACGATAATCAGTATAAAAAATACAGAGAATATTATATTGCAAAACTCAACGGAACCCCGAACGAATTCGTAGACAGTAACCCCGGATTAGATAAAAGAGCATTGGCTAATGCCCAGGACAGATCCAAAAGACAGAGAGATTATGCCATTGCAATTACCGGCCTGATCTATATTCTGAATATCATGGATGCTGTAGTAGATGCACACCTTTACGAAAGCCGTCATGATCCCGATCTTACGTTCAATCCTACAGTTATTCAGGATCAGTATGGGTTTTCACCACCAAAAACAGGATTGACTTTAAGTTACAGATTTTAAAAACCAGATTTTAATAGAGCCTGTTCAGATTGAAAAGTCTCACCAGGCATACAAATAAAGAATTTCACATGAGAATAGCATTAGTTGGATACGGTAAAATGGGTAAGATTATCGATGAGATCGCTCAGAAAAGAGGTCATGAAGTAGTAGCCCGTCTGAAAGAAACTCCAACCGCTGAAAACCTGAATAATCCGGACGTGGTTATTGAATTTTCACTGCCGGAAGCAGCATACGATAACATCAAAGCCTGTCTTGAAAATAAAATTCCGGTCATCTGCGGAACAACCGGATGGCTGGAGAAGAAAAGCGAAATTGAACAATTAGCGGTAGATAACGATACAGCATTTTTATACGGATCCAATTTTAGTTTAGGAGTGAATTTATTTTTTGCTTTGAACGAAAAACTGGCTGCTCTGATGAAAAATGTGGATGAATATTCATGTCAGCTGGAAGAAATTCATCACATCCATAAAAAAGATGCTCCAAGCGGAACCGCAATCTCCATTGCTGAAGGAATTATTCAAAATAATCCGAAATTTGATGCATGGAAACTTGAAGAAACCCAAGGGAAGGAACTGGGGATTTTTGCCGTTCGTGAAGATGAAGTTCCCGGTACTCACAGCGTGTTTTACAGAAGTGAAGTAGACGAGATTGAAATAAAACATACCGCGTTCAACAGAAATGGTTTTGCATTGGGTGCTGTAGTCGCTGCAGAATGGATCAAAGACAAAAAAGGAAACTTTGCCATGAAAGACGTTTTGGGGCTTTAATTTGTAACAAATTCTTTAAATTGCAGACCAATAACAGAAGTGATGAATAATGAATTGCAAATAGCGGGAAAGCTGTTCTCATTTATTATTCATCATTAATTATATATTATCAGAATAGGCACAAAAAAATTATGAATTATTTTCTGACTTATACAGTATATGTTCTCATTTTATCCGTATTAATGGGGATTTCCACTTGGAAACTGTTCAAAAAATTGGGGTATAGCCCTTTATTTGCATTTATCCCTTTCTATAATTATTTCATTATCTTAAAAGAAACTAAGCATCCGAAATGGTGGGCCATTTTATCCTATCTTCCGATAGTAGGGCCTATTATGATGTCGGTTTTCCACATTTATTTAATGAAGAAATTTGGAAAGAGCCTTTTCCAGCACCAGCTTCTTACCGTGATTCTGCCGTTTATTTATATGGCAACGGTGAACTATTCCAAAGATGTTGAAATAGAAGATGAAAATGAGCTGTTCCTTACTGAGGAAGAGAAAAACGCTAAAAAGAAAGATACATTCCTTGGATCTATTACTTTTGCAGTAGTTTTCGCAACCATTATCCACGTTTTTGTAACACAGCCGTTCGGAATTCCTACCGGATCCATGGAAAGAACCCTTTTAGTAGGAGATTTCCTTTTCGTCAACAAATGGAGTTATGGATACAGAATGCCGATGCGTCCTGTTGCTATCCCTTTCCTTCAGGGAACCATTATGGATACAGGGCAGCCAAATAACCCGAAAGATGATCCGAAATCTTATGTAGATGCGGTAAAGCTTCCTTATACAAGAATTTTACAGTTCAGCAAGCCTCAGAAAAATGATGTGGTAGTATTCAACTACCCGCAGGATTCTGTACATACAGCGATCGACAGAAAAGATCCCTACGTTAAAAGATGTGTAGCTACAGCAGGAGATACCTTTGAAATGAGAGCCGGAAGACTTTTTGTTAACGGGAAGCCGGAAACCATTCTTGGAGATCAGGAAGTACAGCACGGTTACCTGGTAACTACAGGAAGCCAGCTTGATATTCCTGCACTATATAACACCTACGGCTTTCTTCCTGTACAGGAGCAGCAGACGCAAACAGGATTTGTATATGGTTTCCAGGGGCTGACAGATAAGACGGCCAAAGAAATCAAAGAACTTCCGCAGGTGATTGATATGAAGGAGAATGTAATGCCAAAAGGAGAAGCATCCATTGCCTACAAAAACGAAGAAAGAACAAAAATAGATACTACCCAGTCTATTTTCCCTGTCAATAAACCTTGGAACCAGGATTGGTACGGACCAGTGAGAATTCCTAAAAAAGGAGATGTGGTAACTATCAATAAAGAAACCCTTCCAATGTACCGATGGATTATTTCAGAATATGAGCACAACAGTGTATCCGTTAACGGAGACCAGATTTTGATCAATGGTAAACCGGAGGCCAGCTATACCATCAAACAGGATTATTATATGATGGTAGGGGATAACAGAGATGCTTCATTGGATGCCAGGTTCTTCGGTTTCGTTCCGGAAGAGAATATCGTAGGAAAACCAATGTTTACATGGATGAGCGTTCAGGGTGCTTTCAAAGACAGTGGTTCTTCTTATCAGGCTCCGTTCAAGATCCGTTGGGAAAGAATGTTTAAAGCAACCAATACCGGAGAAGCCAACAAAACTTCGTACTGGTGGATTGCAGCCATGATTCTGATCTTATTCTTCGGATGGGAGTATTTTATGAAACTGTTCAAAAAGAAAAAAACAGAAGACGAATTATAATTAAATTAAACCCAAAATAGAATGAAGTATTTGAAAAAATGCTTCATTTTTGCATTATGAATATGACGAATGTATTATTGCCGGTATTTTATATGCCTCCGATCTCATGGTTCTCAGTGTTTTTAAACCCTGAAAACGAAATTATATTTGAACAGTTTGAAAACTTTCCTAAACAGACCTATAGAAACAGAGCCAATATCTACGGGGCAAATGGAAAACTTTCATTAATTATCCCAATCAACCACAACGGGAAAAGAGAATTCAAAGATATGGAGATCTCTTACAGGGAAGAATGGAGAAATCTTCATTGGAAATCAATCAAAACGGCTTATCAGAGTTCGCCTTACTTCGAATATTATGAAGATAAATTCAGAAAGATCTTTGATATGAAAGAAAAATTCCTTCTTGACTTTAACCTTAAAGGCCTGGAAGTAATCCAACAGATACTGAAAACAGAAAAGGCACACTCTTTGAATAAAGAATATATCAAAAATCCGGAAGAGATAAATTTCAGAGACAAATTCTCAGCAAAACGTCCTTCAGAATTCGGAATGGAAGAATATTATCAGACCTTTTCCGAGAAATACGGGTTTTTAGAAGATCTTTCGGTTCTGGACCTTGTCTGCAACAAAGGCCCGGAATCATTGATGTATATTAAAAATATCAAATAATTTACAGGTTGTCGTAAGAGAGAAAGCGACTGTCTGTGACCTCAATAAAATAAATATCAACATATGAAAAAGGTATTATTAGCGGCTGTTTTTTTAGCAGGATTCAGTTATTCTTATGCACAGGAAGCCAAAGCGGCAAACATAGATCCCAATGAAGATAAAGATCTGATGACCTGGTATCATAAAGATTTTTCTTCTACAAAAGTATACGGGGTAAATACTGAAAATGCATACAAATATTTAGAATCGAAAGGTCTGAAGCCTAAAACAGTTATTGTAGGAGTTTTGGACAGCGGAGTTCAGGTAGATCATCCGGGATTGGTAAAAAATATCTGGACAAACCCTAACGAAGTTCCGGGAAACGGAAAAGATGATGACGGAAACGGCTATATTGATGATGTTCACGGATGGAATTTCATCGGTGGAAAAAATGGAGACATTGGTATTGACAATATGGAGGTAACAAGAGTGGTTGCCAAATATAAGCCGGTTTTCGAAGGAAGCGATTCCGCTAAAAATAAAGCCAATCAGGCGAAAATGCCGGAAGAATTTGCTCTGTACATGAAATCCAAAGAGCTTTTCAATAAAAACAGCATTGAGGCCAGACAAAGCTTCCAGACGTATACCATGATCAATGATCTTATTCCTAATATGGTCAGATTATTAGGCGGTAAATCGGTAACGGCAGAAACGATCAATGCTATTAAGCCGACTGATCAGAAAGATGCCATTGCACTTCAGGTTTTAGGCCAGGTTTCTCAAAGCCCTGATTTCAACGGGAAAACTTCAGCAGAATTTGAAAAGCTGATGAAAGAACAGATGAAAGAAGCGCTTGATGAGTATACTCCAAAAGCTCAGCAATACGATTTAAGCTATGATCCGAGAAAAGAGATTGTAGGGGATAATTATGATGATTATACGGAGAAAAATTACGGAAACAATCATTATGAAGGACTGGATGCAGAACACGGAACACACGTTGCTGGTATTATTGCTGGACTTCCGCAAGGAAAAGTCGTTCAGTATGGAATAGCTTCAAAAGTAGCGAAAATCATGACTGTAAGAACCGTTCCCAATGGTGATGAAAGAGATAAAGATGTTGCCAACGCCATCAGATATGCTGTGGATAACGGTGCTAAAATTTTGAACATGAGTTTCGGAAAGCCTGTGTCTCCAGGGAAAAACGTAGTCTGGGATGCTTTCAAATATGCTGAAGATAAAGGCGTTCTTTTAGTAAAAGCAGCCGGAAATGAAAACGAAGATGTAGCAGAACACTTGGCTTACCCTACCAACTTTAAAAATGTAACAGATGAAAAACCATTTGTTAACAATGTGATGGTAGTAGGAGCAAGTACCAATAAAAATGATGCTCTGAGAGCAAGCTTCTCCAATTACAACAAAAAAATGGTAAACGTCTTTGCTCCGGGTGAAGAAATATATTCTACTGTTCCTAAGAATGATTACAAATACCTTCAGGGAACTTCTATGGCATCCCCGGTAGCAGCAGGGGCAGCAGCTGTATTATTAGCTTATATGCCCGATCTTAAACCTTACCAGATCATAGAGGCACTGGTAAAAAGCAGTAACCATAGCGCGGGCCAGTTTTCTGAGTATTCTCAGGCAGCTGGTGTAATTGATGTGAAGAAAGCTGCAGAATATGCATATACCAACTTCTATAACGGAAAAAAATCAACCAGCAGCAAGCCTGCGAAATCCGTAAAAAAGGGTGTTAAAAAATAGTATATCTGCCTGTATATAAGGTTAAAGCATAAAAAGTCCGAAATTTTCGGACTTTTTTATTTTTATTTTTCAATTTTGGCACGGTTTTTTGTAACTTTATAATAACAAAATAATAAACAACAAAATGAAAAAGTTACTACTTGCAGGGATGTTGGGAACATCACTTTTTGCAGTGTCTTGTTCCTCAGTGAAAAAAGCAGAAACATCACAAAACCAAAGATCTGAATACCTTAAGTTAAAAGGTGACTGGCAGATTGTAAGCGTAGATTATGAAAAGGGATACAAGATCAAGCCTTTTGATGAAGGAGCAGATGCTCAGTGTTTTGTAGGCAGTCATTGGAGACTGATCCCGAATAATTACAGCGGTGCTTATACTTTAAACGGAGGAGGTGCATGCCCGGCAGTGACACAACCTATCAAATTTGAAGTTAAAAACGGTGATACTTTCATGTTCAAAAAAATCGCTGCAGGAACAAAAGCTAAGCAAAATACTGCAGGATATTCTTTAACAATTACCAATCAGGCTGCAGATCAGTTCTCTTTAGTACAGGATGTTCCTTTTGACGGAAATACCGTAAAAGTTGTTTACAACTTCCAGAGAACAGGAATAAAATAATTTATAAACATAAAAGATTAAAAAAATGAAATTTACTAAAACATATATAGGAGCACTTTTCTTATCATCAGCATTGTTATTAACAAGCTGTGAAGCCGTTCAGAATTCTAATCACCAACAAAGAGGTACTGCGGTAGGAGCTGCATCAGGAGCTGTAATTGGAGGTATCCTTGGAAATAATGTAGGGAAAGGTAAAAATGGTGCTTTAGGAGCCGTATTAGGAGGTATTATCGGTGGTGTTGCAGGTAACGTAATCGGTAACAAAATGGATAAGCAGGCTAAAGATATTAAGGAAACTTTACCGGGAGCTGAAGTAGAAAGAGTAGGAGATGGTATTAAAGTAACCATGAACGAAAGTATTGTAAACTTTGCTTTCGATTCTTCAAATCTTACTTCTGTTGCTCAAACCAACCTTGATAAATTAGCAAAAGTTCTTGTTGATAACCCGGATACCAATATTAATATCTACGGACATACAGACAGTAAAGGATCTGATTCTTACAACCTTGCCCTTTCTCAGAGAAGAGCAGATGCTGTAAAAGCATACTTATCAGGGAAAGGAATTGCATCAAGCAGAATGTTTACTAAAGGAGAAGGAGAGGCAATGCCGGTGGCAAGCAATGATACAGATGAAGGAAGAGCTAAAAACAGAAGAGTTGAGTTTGCTATTACAGCCAATGAAAAAATGATTAATGATGCCAAACAAGGGCAATAATTAATTTAATATATAAATATTTTCGTAAGAAACCGCTTCGGCGGTTTTTTTTGTATTTTTATGCTATGAATTTTGAATTTATTATTTTTGCATCTGAAATAGCATAAATGAAGAAATACCTTAAACTGCTCCGGGTGGAGCAATGGGTGAAAAACCTGTTTGTTTTTGTCCCTCTGTTCTTTTCAGGAAACATTACCAATGTAGATCTGCTTAGCAAAAGTATCTTTGCATTCATCATTTTTTCGTTAGCAGCGAGTGTGGTATATATTCTGAACGATTATAATGATATTGAAGCAGATCGTAAACATCCTGAAAAAAGAAGAAGACCTCTTGCAAGCGGTGTTATTTCAAAATCAAAAGCATTGGGAATTCTTGCGGTACTTATTATCATCGATATTGCTTTGGTAGTTGCAGCCCAGCTTTACTTTCATGAATCTTTGTGGAAATTCAGTGCTATTATTGCATCTTATTTTGTGATGAATCTGGCCTATACTTTTAAACTGAAGCATGTTCCGATCATTGACATTTTTATTATAGCGCTGGGTTTTGTATTCAGGGTATTAGCAGGCGGTTATATTACAGGAATCAATATTTCGCAGTGGGCTATTCTGCTGACTTTTGTACTGGCACTGGTGCTGGCCATCGGAAAAAGAAGAGGAGAACTTATCAATGCACAGGTTTCGGGGAAAACAAGACGGGCGCTGGATGGGTATAACGTACAGTTTGCTGATATTGCGCTTTCCATTTCTGTAACATTGGCTATCGTATGCTATCTGATGTTTACATTATCACCTGAGGTCCAGGGAAGATTCCATCAAAGGGTTTTCTATACCGTGATATTTGTTGTTTTTGCATTTCTGAGGTATCTGCAGCAGACTTTAGTATATAACAGAACGGAATCTCCTACAAAAATTGTTTACCGGGACCGCTATATACAAGTTACCTTAGTGCTTTGGGTAGCCGCATTTCTAATTCAAATCTACTTTAAAAAATGAAGCCGAATTTCACACAGAAAGTTACAAACTGGGGCAATTTCCCGGTGGTAGAAAAAGAAATGAGATCTGAAGACAGTTTCAGAAAAATCAAGGACTTTGTATTGAATCATAATGAAGTGATTGCAAGAGGGAATGGAAGGTGCTACGGAGATGCTTCATTGGGAGAAAACATATTTTCAACCAAAAAACTCAATAAATTTATTAGTTTTGACCGTCTCAATGGAGTCATAGAATGTGAGTCCGGCGTGCTGCTTTCGGATGTGCTTGAGATTGCTGTTCCACAGGGATATTTTTTATATGTAACTCCGGGAACTAAATTTGTGTCGG
The DNA here is from genome assembly GCF_009602705.1 of Chryseobacterium vaccae. NCBI lineage: Bacteria > Pseudomonadati > Bacteroidota > Flavobacteriia > Flavobacteriales > Weeksellaceae > Chryseobacterium > Chryseobacterium vaccae. Next base: position 4,596,133 of record NZ_VSWH01000001.1, read on the forward strand.
TAGGCGGGGCAATTGCCTCTGATGTTCACGGTAAAAACCACCATGCTGAAGGCTGCTTCTCCGAATATGTTGTTGAATTTAAACTCATGACGGAAAGCGGAGGGATCATTACCTGTTCCAGAGAAGAAAATCCGGATAAATTCTGGGCTACAATCGGAGGGATGGGGCTTACCGGGATTATTCTTACCGCAAAATTCAAACTTAAAAATATAGAATCAGCCTATATACGACAGGAAAGTATTAAAGCAGAAAATCTGGATGAGATCTTCCGGCTTTTTGATGAAAGTGAAAACTGGACGTATACAGTAGCCTGGATAGACTGCCTTCAGAAAGGAAAAAATTTAGGAAGAAGTATTCTGATGAGAGGGGAACATGCCTTTCAGCATGAGCTTCCTCAAAATCTGGCAAAACAACCGTTAAGGCTGAAAGGAAAATTGCAGCCTACCGTTCCGTTTTATTTCCCCGGATTTGTTCTGAATGCCCTTACCGTAAAGATTTTTAATCTTTTGTATTATAAGAAACAGACGAAAAAAGAAGTCAAAAACTTTATCGATTACGAAACGTTCTTCTATCCGTTGGATGCCATCAATGACTGGAACAAGATCTATGGAAAATCCGGCTTTATCCAATATCAGATGGTCATTCCAAAAGAAGCCGGTAAAGAAGGAATGAAAAAGATCCTTGAAACCATAGCTGCAAGCGGAAACGGCTCTTTTCTGGCGGTTTTAAAACTGTTCGGAAAGAATAATCCTGAGGCTTATAATTCGTTTCCTTTTGAGGGCTATACGCTGGCTCTTGATTTTAAGGTGAATTCAAAACTGAAAAAACTGGTAGAAAAACTGGATGACATCGTTCAGGAGTTCGGAGGAAGGATTTATCTGACCAAAGACAGCATGAGCCGTTCGTCATTGACGAATTACCTTAAAAATATTCAAAGTCCTAAATTTGTGTCTTTGCAGCACAAAAGAATCATAAACAACAATTCATAAATGATAGTTCTGGGAAGTACGTCTGAAGTAGCACAGGCGTTTGTGGAAAAGGCTCTCCAGGAAGGAGAAAAATTTGAAAAGATCTATCTTTTCACTTCAAGTAAAGAAACTACGGAACGATTTGCGAGACATATCGACGTAAAATTTCTTCAGCAGTCTGAAGTTGTAGAACTTGACCTGATGAAAGAGATTGATTATAATAAATTTGATTATATCAATTCAAATGTATTATTTTGTGCCGTAGGATATTTGGGTGAAGGAACGGAAGAAGGTCTTTATGATAACAGGAATACAGAACGGATTATTGATATCAATTATGCCAGGCTGGTTCCGGTGATGAACTATTTTGCCCATAAATTTGAGAGCAGGAGATCGGGAACCATTATCGGGCTTTCATCTGTAGCCGGAGAGCGTGGAAGACAAAGCAACTTTATTTACGGAAGTGCAAAAGCCGCTTTTACAGCTTATTTAAGCGGACTTAGAAACTATCTTTTTGATAAAAAAGTACATGTTTTGACCATAAAACCCGGGTTTATGGCGACCAAAATGACGGAAGGGCTGCCACTGAATCCTAAACTGACTGCAACTCCTAAACAGGCCGCTGCATGCATTTATAAAGCATTCAAAAAACAGAAGAATGTAGCGTATGTTTTGCCGATTTGGAGTATTATTATGATGATTATCAGGAATATTCCTGAGTTTATATTCAAAAAATTAAAGCTTTAGTGTTATTTTGAAAGATAAAATCATTTATAAATCCAGTTCTTTTTCAATTAATCTTGTCGTTTTTTTTATAGGATTTATTTTCTTCAGTTTAATGATAGGTCTTACTTATCGGTCTTTAGAACAAAATCAGGATGGAGATTCGAAAATTGCGGTTTATATTATTGATTCTATATTTTTACTATTTGCATCAGGCTCATTGTTTTATTTTCTGAAGACTCAGATCATTAAGGTAACCCCAAATTACTTGATTGTTTCCTACCAGTTTTTGCCTTTTTCAAGAAAGATTTCACATGAGGATATCAGGGGATTTAAACAGATCCCAAGACCTGTAAAGTATTCGAAAGGATTTGAGAAGCAGACAACGGTTTATACTATTTTTGAAACATTCATTATTCTGAAAAATGATAAAAAAATCAGAACCTATGCTTTAAACGATTTTGAATTCAGGGAAGTGAGAAAATTAATAGAAAAAATAAAACGGAAAGAAGGGACGTTTGAAGTTAAAACATTAACCACTTCCGAATTTGTTTTTCAAAATTTATCTGTGATTTTATTCTTAATAATTTGCTTATTTTTGATTGCTGGATTATCAAATGCTTTAATTAATAAATAATTTGTAAAGTTTACCCTAAGTCATAGATTTATGAAAAAATTGTATTGTTTTGATTTTGACGGAACCTTAACGTATAAAGATACCATGTTTATGTATCTTAAATTCTACGATTCTACCAAATTCCGCATACAGTTTTTAAGACATGTCCCGCTTTTTATTCTGTTGAAACTGAAACTGGCAGAAACTGAAAAAGTAAAGAAAAGTTTTATTGGCTCTATTCTTAAAGGACAGACCAAAGAAAAGATTGAAATGAAGTCTAAACAGTTTTTTGAACAGCATTATCCTAAAATTGTAAGGGAAAATGCCTTGGACTTTATTCAAAATATCGATAGGAATAATACACAAAGTTTATTGGTAACTGCTTCGCTGGACATCTGGGTGAAACCGTTCGCTGAAGAACTCAAAATGCAGCTCGTTTCTACACGTGCAGAGTTTAAAAATGGGGTTTTTACAGGAAATTTTATCGGCAAAAACTGCAACGGAAATGAAAAACTGGTGAGAATAAAAGCCGAAATAAACGATTCTAAATACGATAAAATAATCGCTTTTGGAGACACTTCCGGTGACCGTCAGATGCTTAAATGGGCAAATGAGGGTCATTACCAATTTTTTCATTAATTTTGGAAGGTAAAAATGTAAAAATGAAAAGACTGCTTGTTGTATGTACCGCAATCCTTATGAGCTGTGCAGGAACACCGTCTCAAAAGCCTTCAGATATGCAGAAAAACGCAGAATTGCTTGTTTCCGAGTCTCAGGGTGGTGCAGACCGGCCGGGATTTACGGTGATTAAAAACGAACAAGAGTACCAGAAAGCCACTAAGGCAAGCTCTGGTCTTATTGTTGCGGAATTGGGGAAAGAACCATCCGCAAACTATCCTGCATTTCCGAAAAATAAGAAAGTGATCTTGTACAATCTGGGAAGTTTCAGATCTGGAAGCCATACGGTAACAACAATTAAAAGTGTTTCTGTAAAAGATAATATCCTGTATGTAGAGGTTCCTTATCAGGAATCCGGAGGAATGGAAATTCAGATGCTTTCCAATCCTTGGTTTATCTTTGCTGTGCCTTCAGACTATCAGTTTACTTCCGTAGAATTAAAATACTCAAAATAAAAATGAATAAAATATACCTGGATAATGCTGCTACGACTCCTCTTTCAGAAGAAGTAATCGATGCAATGGTGGGTACCATGAAAATGAATTTCGGAAATCCGTCTTCTACTCACAGTTTCGGACAGGAAGCCAAAATTTTGATCGAAAACGTGAGAAGACAGGTGGCAGACTATCTTCATGTAACGCCTGCAGAGATCATCTTTACCTCTTGCGGAACAGAATCGAACAACATGATCATCAAATCAAGTGTAGAACACCTTGGTGTACAACGAATCATCAGTTCTCCTCTGGAACATAAATGTGTTTCTGAGAGTATTCTGGATATGAAAAGCAGAAAAGGAGTAGAGGTAAACTATATCCGTCCTAATGAAAAAGGTGATATTGATCTTAATAAGTTAGAAGAATTATTAAAAGCATCCGACAAAAAAACGCTGGTGAGCTTGATGCATGCCAATAATGAGATCGGAAATATTGCTGATATTAAAAAGATTGCACAGCTGTGTAAAGAAAATAATGCCTTGTTCCACTCAGATACGGTGCAGACCATGGCTCATATGAATCTTGATTTTTCTGATATCATGGTGGATTTTGCTTCATGCAGTGCCCATAAATTCCATGGTCCGAAAGGAATAGGTTTTGCCTTTATCAGAAAATCATCGGGACTGAAGGGGATTATTACCGGAGGACCTCAGGAAAGAAGTTTAAGAGCCGGAACTGAAAATGTATGCGGTATTGTAGGACTTGGAAAAGCACTGGAGCTTTCTCTTAACCATATGGCGGAATATACTGCCCACATGCAGGAAATCAAGGATTATGCAAAAGAAAGTCTTTCTGCTGCTATTCCGGGGATTAAATTCAACGGAAGAAGTGCTGAAAAGGAGAACAGTCTTTATACGGTTTTAAGCGCATTATTGCCTTATAAAAATCCTTTGATTGGTCTTCAGCTGGATATGAAAGGAATTGCGATCTCCCAGGGGAGTGCGTGTTCTTCCGGAGCATCTAAGCCTTCTATGGTGATGATGATGGTGCTTTCTGAGGATGAAATGGACGGTTGTACGCCGCTTCGTATCTCTTTCAGCCATATGACGACCAAAGAAGAAATTGACGCGCTTGTTGAGGCGTTAAAAGAGATTTCAAAAGATTACGCTATAGAAAAAACAAATGTTGAGCATAGATAGTCTTATTGCTTAAAAAGCGTAATTTTGAATATCCAAATTAAGGAGTAAAAAAGAAAATAATATTAATTTAAATAAAAGAAACAAAATGGCTTTAGAAATTACGGACAGCTCATTTCAGGAAACGGTTTTAAAATCAGATAAGCCGGTATTGGTAGACTTTTGGGCAGTATGGTGCGGACCATGCAGAACTTTGGGACCAATCATCGAAGAAGTAGCATCAGATTTTGAAGGAAAAGCAGTAGTTGGAAAGGTTGATGTAGACAACAATCAGGAAATTTCTATGCAGTATGGTATCAGAAATATCCCTACAGTTCTTATTTTTAAGAATGGTGAAGTGGTTGATAAATTAGTTGGTGTAGCTCCAAAAGAGGTGATCGCTGAGAAATTAAGCGCACACTTATAAAAAAAATAAGTTTGATAATGAATGCCTTCCGTTTTTGGGAGGCTTTTTTTTGCAAAATAATTTGCAGGTAATGAAAAAAGGTGTAATTTTGCAATCACAAAAAAGAAACAACGTTCTTTATCACAACAGAAAATGATCCGGTAGTTCAGCTGGTTAGAATGCCGCCCTGTCACGGCGGAGGTCGCGGGTTCGAGTCCCGTCCGGATCGCAAAAGTTTTTCAATTTACTTTTAAAACAAAATTTGATCCGGTAGTTCAGCTGGTTAGAATGCCGCCCTGTCACGGCGGAGGTCGCGGGTTCGAGTCCCGTCCGGATCGCAGAAGTTTTCTCAATTTCTTTTAAAAAAATTGATCCGGTAGTTCAGCTGGTTAGAATGCCGCCCTGTCACGGCGGAGGTCGCGGGTTCGAGTCCCGTCCGGATCGCAGCTAATTTTAAAAACCCCTTCAGATTTCTGAAGGGGTTTTTTTGTGCTTTATTCTTTTACTGGAGCAGGAGTAAATGGATCAAGTATAAAAGTTGTGGGCTAAGCAAAAAGTTTGGTTAATTTAAAGAGGAAAATGTTCTATCTTTACTCCTCCTGAAGTTGTCAACGGTGATTCATCAACTTCTTCTTCGGAAGGATTCTTCCTAAATTTTTCTTTTCTATTTATTTGATTTAATGTAAGGAAAGCAAAGTTTTAATCAAACAAAATTTCTACATCCAAAGGCCTGAAATCAAATCCTGTAAGCTGATTGCCTTCAATGGCATTTTTTACTTCTTCGCTGCAGATTAATCCTATTCTAAAAGCTGGAGTAATATCGAAATGCCTTTTGAATTTTAATGTTTTTGGTATGATATCCCAATCTTCTTTTTCTGTATATAATTTTCTGAATTTAATTTTATAGTCTTCAAAATCACATATTTTAATTGTTTTTCCGTATTCTTTTTCAATTGTATTAAACTCTATAAAATCTGAATCTTTACAATTTATTTTACTTTTACCACCCATTTCATACCACAAGAAATGATACTCATACTTTTCATCAGGCTTATGTATAGTTAAAGGATAAAAACTACCATTAACAATGAATTCATTAAAAACCTCTTTGCATTTTTGGCTTATGAATAATCCGCTACTTTCAATAACAAAATTATTGGATAAATTATCCGTTAGTTTAGATTTTGAATGTAAAATAAAATTATTCAAATCCGGTATGTCTTCCTCCGTTTTCCAACTTGTAATTTTACCCCATTGAGAGGCCCTTGCTTCATGAAAACCTATCTTTAATTCTTTCACTTGTGGATATTTGCCAATTCTTTCAAAATCCGTCTCTTGAGTTATTCTAAAGTATTGCATAAAAGCTTTTTATTTCATGTTCATTAGTAATTAACCTGAATTCGGGTTAAGGAGTTTAAATATAAAAGGTTGGAAGATGGAAGAAGGAGGCTGGAAGTCACTTTTAGTTATAGATAATGAAAATCTCTGTAAAAATTAAATTAGCTAAAAAAGATGGCAACCTATTATTGATGAACTTCAGAATCTCCCTCTTTCATCTCTCAGCTTCCAAGCTCTATAAATTAAAAACTCTTATCCCGAACTGAGGTTAATTAATAAAAAACAACAATGTCAGGTGACGTTTGCAAAGCTGAAGAGTTTATTATGATTTCCCCATATTCTCTCCATATTATTTTTTAATGGAGCATCTAAAAGTGCTTTTCCAAAACGATTAGGAATTGTTATGCCAGCACCATATTCTAATTAAATTTTTCCGTCAGCTTTTTGATGAAAATTATTTTTTTTGAAACAAGTTTTTAAAGATCTTCAAGCAATTCCATAAATTCTTCTTTCTTGCGGACAGAAAGCGGTATTGCAGTCTTATTTTTCATAATAATTGTATTTCCGCCATCTGTTCTGATAAAATGGTCAAAATAAGCCATATTAATCAGATGAGATTGATGTGACCTGAAAAAATTATATGGTGTCAACAATATTTCATATTCTTTAAGATTTGTAGAGACAACCAGTCTTGGGGCATTGATAAAATAAAAAGTTGTATAGTTTTTATCTGATTCACAATTTACAATATCCTGAATGTTGACAGAATAAATTCTGTCGGCTGTTTTTAAAATCAGTTTCTGAAGATATTTTGGTCTTTCAAGGTTGGCAAATAAATTCTGAAGCTTTACATCGAATACTTCTTTGTTGATGGCTTCTTCTGCTTTTTGTACAGCTTCTTTTAAATCTGTAGGGTTAAGAGGCTTTAGCAGATAATCAATGGCCGAAAAGCGAAAAGCTTTAATGGCAAAATCTTCATAACCTGTAACAAAGATGACTTTAAAATTAATAACCTTTAGTTTTTTAAGCAGGTCAAATCCATTACCATCCGGCATTTCTATATCAAGGAAAACAAGATCAGGTGATAGCTGATTAATTAAATCTATTCCGGAAGCAACGGAATCAGCCTGTCCTATAATGGAAATATTGGAACAATGGGTCTTAATAACAGCAATATTATCTTTTCTTACTGACTCAATATCGTCAATTACAATAGCTCGAAGCATATGGTTTAGTTTTCGTAAATATAGGGTATTTCAAAAATTACTTTAGCTCCTATAATATTTTTATTGAGATCAAGTATATTTTGGGTCTGTAAAATAACATCCCGGTTTTTTGTATAATGAGCTAAACGTTCTTTGGTGATAGCCGTTGCCAAAGATTTATGATGTGTTGCTTTTTTATCGTTACTGAACCCGCTTCCATTGTCAGAAATTTCGAAAAACAATTTTCTGTCTTTTAAATAGAATTTAATTGCAATCATCCCATCTGCTGACTTACCGTTTAAGCCATGCTTAATCGCATTCTCGATAAATGGTTGTGTAAGCATTGGGGGTAAAAATATGGAGTCTGTATTTATTGTATCTTCCGCTTTAATCGTATAGTTAAACGATTTGTTATATAAAAGTTGTTGTAGGTTTATATAATTTTCTATCAGTTCAACTTCCTCTGTCAGGGAAGTGTAATTTTCGTGTGAGCTTTCAAGAATCTGGCGTGTAAGCTTTGAAAATCTGTTAAGATAATCTACTGCCTTCGCTTCTTCTTTGTCATTAATCAGGCTTCTGATATTTTGTATGGAATTAAAAATAAAATGCGGATTCATTTGTGATCTTCGTAATTTCTGCTCAGTAAGCAACTGCTTATTTTCCATTTTTATCTTCCTCGATTTTATGACCGTTGATATATAAACTGCGAGGAGAATCAATCCTAAAAAGGTAATAATGCCTAAGAAAACTAGTAATCGGGATATCAGCAGTTCACTTTTCTGATTTTCTATTACCTTTTTTAAAGAGCTTGCCTTTTCCCGAGATTGATTAAGACTGTCTTTTAAAAAAGCTTTGTATTTTATTTCTGCCTGAAAATCTTTTACCGAAATCTTTTCATCTAAACTGTTATTTTTATCATAATAAATTTCCGTCAATAAAAGAAAGAATGCTCTTTTATAGTCTGTAAGCTTGAGATCTTTGGCTATTATAGAACCTTGAGCTGCGTAATGTATTGCTGTTTTGTACTGCTCACCTGCATTATAAAGCCGTCCCAATTGTAAATAACAATCCATTTTACCTTTATTATATTGCAGTTTTTCGGCAAGTGCTTCCGACTCTTTAAGCAATTTTATCGCTTTTGCCGGATCTGTTAGGTTGATTTTGCCGGCAATTGTGTTTAACAGATCTACTCGTTGATTATCAATTTCAAAATGTTCTTTCAGCACTTTTTGTAAACTGTCGGCAGATCCTTTTTGTGCGAAAGAATCAGGAAATATAAAAAATGTTATAATTAAAATGATCAGTTTAAATTGCATGGTTACTAAAAATGGAGCAGGTTATTTACAAATATAAATAATTAAAAAGGCAGTCTTATGTTTAATTGTATGTGTCAGATTAAATTTTTAACGAATAAGTCCTTCAGATTTCTGGAGAGGTTTTTTGTGCTTTGTTCTTTCAATGGAGCGGGAGTAGATTCGTTAAAGAAAACAATTTGGACGTTCTTGTAGTCAAATCAAAATAAAACGTTATAAATCTGCTTAAATAAAAAGCTCTTCAGGCGTGTATCGAAATTTTCTTCTTATGCTTTTTGCTTGTACCCATTTTTTTTACTAGGATTCATAAGGTGGAAGAAATAGCAAAGTATGACCTCCTTCAATAAAGCATTGTTCCTTTTATGAAAAGCAGCATTGTCGGCCTCTATGTTACAGCTGAATAAGCAAATATTGAATAGCTTGAAGTTCGTTATTGCTCCGATAGCATTGACCCTTCCCCGGGCATGACAATCTTTGCCTGCATAATATTTTTCTCCTTTTGGCTGTACCCATTTTCTCTTGGTGTATAGTCTCATTGAGAGTCGCTCATATTATCAACACTCGTTAATAAAAGTTTAATCATTTACAAATGTTTTTTACTGAGCTTTTAAAGAATGAAATAAACAACTATAATATCACTTTAATGGGATTTATATTACATAAATATTGCCTGTTTTTTTAATTGTTATTCAAATTAATTAATATATAAAAAATTGATTTTCAATATTTTGTATTTCAATTGATTGTTTTAATTCAATTTTGTTTGAAATATGTTTTGTGGTGTCATTTATTTTTACTTCCTTGTGTGGTGAAAAATAAACAGAAAAAAATGATTGATTTTTCTAACCCAGAATAAAGATATAATGTGAATCTTTTAAATAAGAGGATAGTTTGTGCCTCTCGAAATATTACAAAACGTCTAGGTAAAGAGGGCGGAGGTTCTTTAATATGTATAAACTCATCAAATCCAAATTATTATGGAAACTAAAAAATTTAATCCAGAAGAATTCCTAGGAGCTAAAGTTGTTTCTCCTTTGGAGCAGGAAAAATTAGTTGGTGGTCTTGCTACAGCTGCCGACACTGTTACAGTTACAGTTACAGTTACAGTAACTGTTACTGTTACAACTTAAATTTAGGTTTATTTCCAACTACGGAAATGAATCCCTAAAACAGAGCCATCCTCTGTACAGGGGATGGCTCATTTTAATAAAAATCTTTAACTAACGATATTACCATGGAAAAAGTATATACTCCAACTCAGTCCCCAATGGTTCAGGATGACTGGTGGAACATGTTTTTAGATAAAAGTGAGAACCTCACTAAAACCCTGGTGTTAAAAAATGTATTTTCAAATGAAGATTCTGATCTTTTATCAAATGAAATATTAACTGTAATAAAGCATCTGTGCAGGCTCAGAACTAATAAATATGGGTACAGAGCATTTATAGATGGAAAAAAAACAGACGAGGAAACTTTAAACTATATTTTTGATAATCCTCCTCTTGATGGAGAAGATGTTACAGACTACGCAGAAAGAGTATTTTCCAATAAAGAGTTTGGTATGATCATTAACGGATGTGAAAAATTTTCAGATCCGTTATCAAGAAAACTTTTAAAGCTGATTGCTCCGTTACTTGAAAAAAAAGGAATTCCATTAACAGGCCTCAGCGTGCATACCTTCGTAGGAAACTATGGATATACTCCGATAGGGATTCATAAAGATAACCGGGGAGAAAATGTGATCCATTTTCATCTGGGTCCTGGAGGCAAAGAAATGTACAATTGGACGGATGAAGTATATGAAGAGATTAATGGAAAAGAAAAAAATGAGGACAAGAAATTCGAAGAGCTGATCCCATATGCCGAAAAATATCCTTTTGAAAAAGGAGATATATATTTTATGCCCTGGAATAAATACCACCTAGGCAAAACGAATGGACTGTCTATTGGGGTTACTCTTTGGTTCAACAATCCACCAAGAATAAAACTGTTTGAAAGTATCATTTCATCTTTGTCAAAACAATATATGATCCCTGATGAGAAAACTCAGGAAATTCTTGAGCCTACTAAAGATGTATACGGTCAAGAATCCTTTCAGGAGATTATGGATTTATTTAAAGATGAGGAGAATTTGTTTGATCTGCCTTTCCTGGATCTTTTAAAATTATTACATGATGACCTAAAGCTGGCTTTATTCAGTAATGCAGGCTGGAAGACCCGAACAATCTCACTTTCTGATGAAAGCCTGTATGATGTAAATGATTACCTAATATTGGAGAACAAAACGGTGAAGCTGGTTGAGCCATTTAAAATTTATTATAGAAAATCCACCAATAATAGTGAGATTATCATCTTTGCCAGAGGATCAAAATTGAAATTTAGATATGATAAGGGAATTGAAGCTATGCTTGATTTATTAAACTCAGGAAAAAAACTGAATACCGTGGAGCTTTTGAAAGCTCTTCCTGAGCAATGGCCGGCATCAGCAGGACTGTATATTCTCAGTCTTCTTTATGATAAAAGAGCAATTGAACTGAGCAATCTCTAAACAAAGTGATACCAATATATTGATGATGCAAAAGTTTTTTTTCTTCTTTTTACTTTTATTATTCAGTTTTAACCTATCTGCACAGAATATCGGTTATGAAATTAGAGGAACTGTACAAGGAAATAAACCTTTGATAGAGTATTTGGAAATTTCTGCAGAAGATTCACTAAACACAGTTGCCCAAAGAACTATGACAGATTCGGTTGGCAGATTTAGCCTTACATTGAAAGGAGGAACTTATAAACTAAAATCCAGTAGATTTAATACGATCTTATTTGAAAAAAACATTCAGGTTTCCAATAATATGGATATAGGTGCCATTCCTATTCATAATATCAATATTGAGATAGGAGAGGTAGTATTGAACGGCACTAAAAAACTCATTGAAAGAAAAATAGATCGATTGGTTTTCAATATTGAAAATAGCCCTTTACTATCTGGCGGAACTGCTTTTGATGCTATTAAAAATGCTCCCGGAGTGTATTTGGGAAACGGTGAGTCTATTAATATAATGGGCAAGTCTGGAGTGAAAGTAATGATTGATGATAAAATGCTTCAGATGAGCTCAGACGAGCTTATAAGTTTTATGAAAAGCATGGGAGCAGATAACATTAAGTCAATAGAAGTAATTACCAATCCTTCAGCTAAATATGATGCTCAGGGAAATGCAGGGATTATTAATATTGTAACTAAAAAAGGTAAGCAGAAAGGATGGAATGCCAACGCCGGACTTACATACTACCAGGGAACATATAACAGAATAATTGGAAATACAGGATTGAACATAAAGACCAAAAGAATTGATTTTACTTCCAATTATACACTTGGTGATGTTCGTTCCTTTGAAAAAATTGAACAAACAAATAATTTTAGGAGTCTTGGCGGAGATAGAGTTGATTTTTCTTCGTTAAATTATGAAAAACGGAAAGAGGTCTATCATTCTTTTTTAGGGCAGTTTGATTTCAAATTAAATGAATCTTCAAATATTGGAATATCAGGAAATATATATTCTAATAAAAGCCCCAGGCCTTCTGACAACAAAACATTTTCATCAGATAATACTTCTTTTATTTCATTGAATGATCATCAATTGAAGCTTTCAAACTATACTATGGATTTATATTTCAATCATAAACTGGATACCTTGGGAAAAACGATGAATATCAACGCTAGTTTATCAACATTCACTACAGGGAACGACCAGAATCTTACCAATGATTTTTTCATCAGTGGAAATTTTAGCAATCAGGAAAGGCTGAGGAGTTTTTTTGATAACCGTGCAAAAATATATTCCGGAAATCTGGATTTTAAATTACCTTATAAAAAGATAACCATTGAAACTGGAGCTAAAATAGCCCACACATCAATAACTAATGATTTTTTGTTTCAAAACTTTCAGAATAACCAGTGGATGAATAATGCTTTGCTAAGCAATCAGTTTGATTATAAGGAAACTAATACATCAGGGTATTTCTCACTATCAAGCAAGATTTCTGATGAACTCACATTCCAGGCTGGTTTGAGGGGGGAATATACCCAGACAAAAGGAATATCCCTAACTTCTAACACAGAAACGGAATATAATTATTTCCAATTATTTCCTACAGCCTATGTACAATATAGCCCAGAAAAAAAGAAATATACATTCAATTTATCATACTCAAGACGTATCAACCGTCCTACGTTTGAATATCTCAATCCATTCATATCTTACCAAAGTCCTCTATTTTCCAATACAGGAAATCCCTTGCTGTGTCCTTCTTTCACAAACTCTCTGGAATTAAGCACTACATTGAATAACCGTTATATTTTTACTGTTTTTGGAAATTCAACATCCAAGTATTTTTCAGAATTGCCACTAAGAGTGGGAGACAGTAATGAAACCCGCTACACATTTGATAACATTGGAAAAAATTATAACTTAGGATTCCAGACCATTGTGCCAGTAAAAGTGGTTTCGTGGTGGGAAATATCAAATACATTTTTGATGATGTATCAAAATTATAATCTGTCTTACCAAAATATTCAGCAAAATCTGAACAATTATTTTTTTCTGCTGAATACCTCAAATACATTTAAAATTAATAATGATATTTCATTAGAATTATCAGGAAGATACCGTTCGTCATCCCTTCAGGGCTTTTACCAGATCGGGAATTATTTTGATATGAGCGGGGCAGTTAATATAAAATTGTTTCAGGATAAAGGAACATTATCATTTTCGGCTCATGATCTGTTTTATACAAACCGGGCTGTTGTTAATATTCATTATCCTAATCAGGATCTGAGCTTTACCAGATATAATGACACTCGTTTGTTTAAATTGTCATTTAGATATAAATTTGGAAATACCGGCCTGAAAAACAAGGAAAAGAAACAGAGTGGAAGCATAGATGAACAAAACCGTGCAAGGAAATAACAAGTAAATGAAATTGAAATTTATTCCTCAACATGACCAGATGGATTGTGGCCCAGCCTGCTTAGGAATGATAGCAATGCATTTCGGCAAAAAATTTTCATTGCAGTTCCTGAGAGATAAATCCTTTTTAACAAAAGAGGGAGTAAGTGTTGCAGGAATCAGTCATGCAGCGAAATCAATAGGTTTGGCATCTACTGTCTATAAACTTTCTTTACCGGATTTGAAGATGATTATTGAACACAGTCCTATGATTTTACATTGGAATCAAAATCATTTTGTAGTGCTAATTGGGATGACTATGAAGAGAGGAAAGTGTATTTATAAGATTGCAGATCCGGGATATGGGATCATGTCAATTCAGGAAAAAGATTTGGTAAAACACTGGTTGGGAGGAGATGAAGAAGGAATTTTACTGTATTTTCAGAAAACCGAAGATTTTGATACACTTAATGATAATGATAAGCAGATCAATGTCTTTAAATATGTTAAAGAAAAAATTAAAACTTACCGATGGAGGATAGCAGCTATATTTGTGGCTATTTTTATTACGAGCGGTTGTACATTAGTTTTTCCTTTTATTACCCAAGCGGTGGTCGACAAGGGTATTGCATACAAGAACATTAATTTGGTTACCACTTTATTACTAGCCCATGCTTTTATATATATAGGAGCTACAGCTATTGATGTAATAAGGAACTGGATTACTCTTTACCTTGGGACTAAACTAAATATCGCGATTATTTCGGACTTCTTAATAAAAGTGATTCGTGTGCCCATTACATTCTTTGAATCAAAGCAGAAAGGGGATTTTAATCAGAGAGTACTTGATCAGCAGCGGATTGAATCGTTTTTAACGACTCAAAGTATCATTACATTATTTTCTATTGTTAATTTCTTTGTATTCTTTGGAATACTTCTTTATTATAGTGTATCTATTGTTCTTGCTTATACCCTGCTTACTTTTATCGCTATTTTGTGGTCACTGTTATTTGTAAACAAGCTTAAGACCTTAGATTATAATAAGTTTCAGTTGAGATCTGAAAATCAGGACACGATTTATGAGTTTGTAGATGGTATTGAAGAGATAAAGCTTAACAGCCTTGAAGAATATAAAAGGACGAATTGGGAAACGCTACAGCTAAAACTATTTGGAGCTAATATCAGAACATTGAAGACTGTACAGTTTCAAACGGTTGGATTTGATCTGGTTAATCAGTTAAAAAATATTTTGGTAACCTACCTTTCAGCCAGGGAGGTTATTAGCGGACATCTCACTTTGGGAGCAATGTTGAGTATCGCATATATTGTAGGTCTCATGAACTCTCCTATCAATCAGTTAATTACTTTTATCAGGGGTTTCCAGGAGGCTAAATTAAGTTTGGAAAGATTAAATGAGGTTCAAAACGTTACCGAAGAAGCAGAATTTAAAGGAGTCCAGAAAGGTCTGCTTAAGACTGTGTCTGACAGCAGTATCAAAATAAATAATCTTTCATTTCAGTATGGAAGTCCAACATCCAGAATGATACTGAAAGATCTCTCATTCAACATTCCTCATGGAAAAACAACTGCAATTGTTGGAGGAAGCGGAAGTGGAAAAACGACATTACTGAAACTCTTGCTAAAATTTTATAATCCTACCCATGGAGAAATTTTGATTGATGATATTTCAATGAATTTTATTCATCCCAATGAATGGAGAGAAAAATGTGGAGTTGTACTTCAGGAAGGTTATATTTTTTCAGATACCATCGAGCAGAATATTGTATGTGGGGATAAAGATTTTAATAAAGCCAAACTTCATCATGCAGCCAGCTTAGCAAGTATAGATATGTTCATTAATGAATTACCGCTTGGGTATAAGACCAAAATAGGCCCTACAGGGAATAGCCTTTCGGGTGGACAAAAACAACGTATTTTGATTGCGAGAGCGGTATATAAAAATCCTCAGTTTATTTTCTTTGACGAAGCCACTTCAGCTCTTGATGCTGAAAATGAAAAAATTATTCATGATAATATGCAGGAATTTTTCATCGGCAAAACAGTTGTTATTATTGCACATCGTCTTTCGACTGTTAAAAATGCAGACCAGATCATCGTTCTTAAGAATGGTGAAATAGTAGAGCAGGGTAGTCATTTACACCTTGTGGAACAGAAAAACGAATATTATAACCTTGTTAAAAACCAGCTTGAGTTGGGAGTGTAAGACGGAAACTATCCGCAGATAATGGACACTTTAATAGGAGATATTCTACTGCCAAAGAGTTGATTAAAAGTCCTGCGGAAGATATTACCAAGCAAGGAATTGTTAATATATTCTCTTTTGATAAACAATATTTCTTTTAATTTGTTTTTATAGCCCAAAGAGTTTTTGTGTATATTTCTGAATTGAAAATAATTTATAATTCATCAATGAAAGCCA
The DNA here is from genome assembly GCF_009602705.1 of Chryseobacterium vaccae. Taxonomy (NCBI): domain Bacteria; kingdom Pseudomonadati; phylum Bacteroidota; class Flavobacteriia; order Flavobacteriales; family Weeksellaceae; genus Chryseobacterium; species Chryseobacterium vaccae. The sequence continues at coordinate 4,612,375 of NZ_VSWH01000001.1, forward strand.
TTAATTATATTTTAATCCTATTGTTTTTGAGCAATAGCTGTTCCGCCCAGAGTTACACATTAATTGAGGCGATTCATACCACAGATCTTGGAGGAGTAAGAGGAGCCCGAACAGAAAATTTTGACATAAGTGTAAAAAATATTTCAAAAATGGAGCCCAGGTATTTGCTGGTAGGAACTGTGAAAATTCCCTTAAAAAAGGAAAATAAAAACAACATATTGTATCTGCAGGGTACTTATCAACCGGAATCCCCTAATCATATAACAGTAAATGCAGATGGTAAAGCAGAAAATTCACAACTGAATCAAATATTTGATCTTAAGAGGGTATATCTGGTCTCTGAAAATCTAAAAAATAAAAAACAGGTAAAACAAAAAATAAACTTTAACAATAAGAATAATGAAAAAAATAATTAAAATGTTAAAAATGAATAGATAAAAAACATAAGTAAATGTTTTTTTATTAAAAAATAATATTTGTCTGAAAATGTTTAAAAAATTCATAATTTATGAGAGAAAAAATGTATATGAATTTAAAATTAATTTTCGGAATAGGATTTACTATTGCCTCATTGTATTTAAATGCACAAGAAGGTCCAAAAAATACGGGCAGTAAGGGATCAAAAGTCAATAAAAAGTACCTTAAACACATTCAGAACGTTACCAGTACCTATCAAAAAAATGTTCAGTTTGCTAAGGAACATAATCAAAAACCACCAGATGAATATTATTTACAGGATTTTATTGCCACGATGGACCCTGAAACTGGAACGGTGCACAATAAAAATTATGTGGAGCTGGAAAAAAAGGTTGAAGACGGTAAATTCCGGCCTGATAAAAGCTTAAAAATATTCAATGGTTCCACCGATGGCCAGGCTAGCAAGAATATTACCAATCTTTGGGTAGAAAGAGGCCCTTATGATACGGGAGGAAGAGTAAGAGGCATTATGTTTGACCCGAACGATCCTACCGGCAAAAAGGTATGGGCAGGAGGTGTTTCAGGAGGATTATGGTTTAACAATGACATTACTAATCCCAATTCTGAATGGACTCTTGTGGACGCATTCTGGTCCAATACCACTGTATCATGTATTACTTCGGATCCTAATAATCCCCAGATTTTTTATGTGGGAACCGGGGAAGTGGAAACCGGAGATTTCAGCGGTATGGGGATCTGGAAAACTACCAACGGAGGTTCTACATGGCAGCAAGTATTTAATACGGAAAGCGGATATGCATCCAATGGAATAAAAAAAGGAATCTATAACGTCCCTGCCATAAAAGTGGTTAATAATAATGGTGTATCCGAGGTATATGCTGGGGTTGCAGGATCCTATCTTGGAGATGCAGGAACTTTTTCAGGGTTATATGAAGCAGGATTATATAAATCTACTGACGGCACAAACTTTACGCTGGTAAACAGCCTGCTTACTACCGCTACCAGAGGGTATGATATTCAGGATATAGACGTAGGTTCCGACAATTCCATATGGGTATCCACAAGAAGGAGCTTTTTCAGTAATTCTGCCTCTGGTGGAAGAGTTTTTAAATCTACGGATCATGGTGCTACATTCACCAATGTATATAATCTAGGGAATAACAATTCAAGGGTAATGATAGAAGTTTCCAGCACCAATCCTTTAAAAGCTTATGCATTGATGGAGGGGGCTACAAGCTCAGAACCTGTGAGAATTGTAAAGACTACAGACGGAGGAGCCACATGGATCTCTACTAATACAGCCGGGTCAGGAATCACTCTGCCGAACCCGGTAGATACGGGGCAGGCTGATAATGATTTTACAAGAGGTCAGGCATTCTATGATTTGGTCCTTGAAACTGATCCGGCCAATGATGACCATGTATATGTGGGAGGAATAGATTCTTACAAAAGTACAGATGGTGGTGCAACATGGACACAGTACACTAAATGGTCAAATAATAATGCACTTGGCAGTACCAACATTTCCCTGGTACATGCAGACCAGCATGCCTTGGTATTTAACCCCGTTAATCCCAACCAGTTTGTCATGGGTAACGACGGAGGTATTTTCTTTGCTACAGATAAAACTAATCTTGCTAATACAACAGCTGTAGGAGTAAGAAATAAGCGGTTTAATGTGACTCAGTTTTATCATGGTACCTTAAATCCTGCTGCGACATCTGCAAATGAAGAAATGATTCTGGGTGCCCAGGATAATGGTACAAAAAAGCTTTCAGGAGCTGCTTTAGCCAATAATTTCTATACCAGTTCAGAAGTATATGGCGGAGATGGTGCTTACACAGCTTTTGATGACCAGAACAGTTACCTTATTGCATCTTACGTTAATAACTACCATATTATTTTTAATGCACAGGGAGGATATTATCTTCTGGCTGCAGCCCAAAGAGATGGAGGGCTATTTATCAATCCTCTTGCTGTAGACAGAAATCTTGACATTGCCTACACCAATGCCAATGCATCCAATGCCACTTCTATTGTATTAAACAGAATAAGCGGACTGGCCAGTACCCCATTAAGTATGGTAAGAGCCCAGATTACCGTTGCCACAGTAGCAGCAGGTGAATTTGTAACAGATATTTTTGTTTCTCCTTACACCACCGCTAGCACTACACTTTTCATTGGTTTGTCTTCAGGGAAATTATTTAAGGTTACCAATGCCAATGCTACTCAAGCTACGACTACAATCAATTATAATTTCGGAGGCTATATTTCTGACATCAAACTTGGTGCTTCTGAAAATGAAATCATGGTTACTGTTTCCAATTTCAACAAAACAAGCGTATTTTACAGTACAGACGGTGGAACCACATGGGTTTCTAAAGAAGGGAATCTTCCTGATATTCCTGTAAAAGCTATTTTCATGAATCCTCATGACAATAACGAAGTTATTCTTGGTACCTATTATGGAGTATGGGGAACATCTAACTTTCAGGAAGCTTCACCTACATGGGCGCTATACTCTGACGGTTTAGGTAAATTTAAAGTTAATCACTTTGATTACCGTCCTTCTGATAAAACCATTCTGGCTGTAACTTACGGAAGAGGAGCTTTTACTAACAAGGTTACCAACCCGATTTTATCTACAGGCAACATCCAGAATACCCTTCTTAAAAATCAGGTATATCCGAACCCTACAAGAGGTCCTATGCACATAAAGTTTGAAAATGGAAAGGCTTCAGATATTGAAATTTATGATGCATCCGGCAGACTGGTATTAACAAAAAAGAATGTAAAGTCTGACGAGGAATTTAATATTGAAAGTCTGGGTAAGGGCGATTATGTATTGAAGGCTATGCAAAATGGAGCTATCATTCATACTTCTGTAATCGTAAGAAAGTAAGAAATAAAACTTAAAGATAAAAACAACAAAGTGATCTCTATTTACTTTGTTGTTTTTAATGCTTAAAATTGATGAAAAAAAACTACATTATTGTATTATTCCTAGGGATAACGGGATTTGCAAATGCACAGGAACATGATAAAAATATTGGAGAAATAGAAATTCACGCCAGAGCAAAAGTTAACAAAGAACGGGAAGAATTTAAAAAGCATTCTCAATCTACAGAAATCATCTCCGAATATGAAATTAACCGTAATAATCCTTCATTCATAGAGCAGAGTCTCAATACCATGGCAGGGGTACAGGTTGAAAAAAGAACGCAGTTGGGAGGGCAGAGAATTATACTGAGAGGCTACGGAAACGATCAGAAATTCAACAACTGGGGTATCAAAATATATTTGAACAATATGCCTCTTACCGGCGCAGACGGTGTTACTGTTTTAGATGATGTCAATTTTGGCTTAGTCAACCATATAGATGTAATAAAAGGTCCTGCTGCAACGCTATATGGTGGCGGTTCAGGAGGTGCTGTCAGATTCTACATTAAACCTGAAACCGCAAAAGGCAATTCTGTTTCTGAACAGTTTAACACAGGGTCCTTTGGTCTGTTTCAAAGCTCTACATCCGCTACAAGTGTTGGCGAAAATTACTCTTTAACAGCTAATTTCAGCCATATAGGAAGTGATGGTTACCGTCCCCACGGAAAAAGCATTAAGAATTTTTACAATATTAATGGAGAATTTAAGCTGAATCAGAATCAAACGGTTACTCTATTGGCTTCTCACGGGAATTCACTAGAGCAGGTATCAGGGCAGATTTCCTATGATGATTACTATAGAGGGATTGACAATGGCAATTTTGCCTACATCAGAAGGGGGGCAAAAACCAAGTTTGTCACTTCCAGAGTAGGAATTGGTCATATTTGGAAGATTAATGAATTTTTGAGTAACAATACCACTCTTTTTTATACGGGAACAACGGGAGACAGGATCGCTGCAGGAGCCTTTGAAACATCTTCTGGATCCAACTACGGCCTCAGATCGGTATTTGTATTGAACAAAGACTGGAGGTATTTCAGGAGCCAGACTGAATTAGGAGTTGAAATACAGCAGTCAAATTCTACCATATCCAATCACCGATTCAAAAGCGTAAATAGTACAGAACCACCCATTTTAAGGCCATTATATGAGGGTTCCTATTTCAACAATATCAACAACCAATCCAATTATTTCATCGTTGAAAAACTGACATACAAGCCCTGGGATCTAATGTTTCTCGCCGGTGTCAGCTTCAATCAGATCAGTTTCAATAGGAAAGATTTATTGGCCTTACCTGGTTTGTTTATAATAAAAGGTACGGACCTTTATAACAAAGACCTATCTTTTGACAAGAGGTTTAAGATGGTGGCAACTCCTCATTTTGCATTGCAGAAAATCTGGGAAAACCAGATCTTTAACTTCAGCTACAGTGAAGGGTATAATGCACCTACTTCTGCTACTTCTTTTACAACCGGTCTTAATACAACCAACGATAATCTTCGTGCAGAAAAAGCTAAAATGTGGGACTTTAGTATTCAGGGATTAATCAGGAATACCTCTATAGATTATCAGTTATCGGTGTTCAACATTCATATTAAAGATAAGCTGACCCAATTGAGAGGAACCATAAACAACGCAGAAAGAACCCCGTATTCTTATTGGGCAAACACGGGAGATCAAAAGAATAAAGGGTTGGAAATGAGTGTCGGTTATTCCTATAAACCTGAGAATTATTTTATTTCAAAAATTCAACCTTTTGCAAGTTATACATATAATGATTTTAAATACTCCAGATTCAGCACTTATCTGAAAGAGCATGGCTCTCCAGCAGCTGTGAACGTCTATGACAATAAAAATGTAGTCGGTGTACCTAAGACAAAATTAACTTTAGGACTGGATTTTGACTTCAGAATGGGTTTATACTGGCAGAATACCTATAGTTTTATGGGAAGTGTTTACACAGATTTTGCCAATTCAAATAAGGTGAAAAGTTTTGGACTGTTAAACTCTAAAATTGGCTATAAGCATACTTTCAATAAATTTGATGTAGATGTATTTGTAATAGGTAATAATCTAACCAGCCAAGTTAATTATACTTTTCTATTTTACGGAAACAGTATTAATGATACAGATATGGATAACCAATATAATAATTCTGCTGTTTATACTGATGTCAATCCAGGTCCCAGTAAAGCTTACTTCTTTACAGGATTTAATGTGAAGTACAATTTTTAAAAAGTATTTTCATCAATATAATAACATACAGAATTTCCCTCTGTGGTCATAACTTATATTTTAATAATGGGTAAAAGTGCTTTCATGAAGATAATTAATTTATGGCATGAAAGCATATCTCTAAACTACCTGTATGCAACACCTTTTGCCAGGGGTTTGAACCTGTAAATATAAAACGGAGCTTTTGCCAGATTTTTATTGTTGTTAAAAACTGCTCCCAAATGAACCTGCGCTGCAGATACGTACATATAGCCATCTACATGGTTATAGCTTACGCCATCGGGCCAAAGCAGGTTGGCATCTGAAAAAATATGATGAATACTTCTGTCCTTTGCGAGCACTACGGCTACACTGTTGGTTTCCATCGCTGTAAGGTAGAGATTTCCTTCGGTATCTATGCTTAAACCTCCATTATTGGGCTTGTCTGAGTAAGTTTCTATTCTTTTGTCCAATACGGTTGCCGATAGCGTTTCATCCAGCAAATCAAGCAATCGGACACGATAAATTTTTCTTCCATTTAAAGGAGCGTAATAAAGCCATTCAAAATTTTTATCTGCTGTAATTCCGTCGCAGCCGACCAGTAAATTTTTGCCGTTTATAGCTAAAGGCTTTCCATCTGTAACAGTGGGCACATTTTCGGGCAAAGTGGTACGATGGCCTTCTAATAACCTTCGTGTCTTTCCGGTTCGCATATCTACAACTATCAAAGCGGCAGTACTACCGTCCCCGCCATTGCCTATGCCTTCGTCTGCAATTACAAAAATATGATTTTTGGTATCCACCACCATGTCATTAGGCTGAGAGGTAGGAACCACCGAAGTGACAGGCAGGTAATAAATTCTTTCCAACTTATCGGTAACAGTATTCCAGCCTACAATTTTTGGGGTAACGGGATTGCGCTGCCCCATATCGAGCATCCATACAATGCCATTTGCATCGTTTCTGATGCCTAAGACGTTACTCAAATAATGATCGTCGGTTTCGCGTGGTGTATTCCATTCTTTATTTGGAAAAGGTAAGGCTGATTGGGTTTTGGCGTCATACTTCACCACCCGGAAAGCGGGATTAAAAAAAGGATGATGGCTGTATACCAACTGCCCTTGGTGGGTAAATGCAATATTGCCTACTGCCTGTTCCACAGTTGCAAAGATTTCAGGCCTTATTTTTTGGGCATAACTATTTAGGTTCAGAAAAATAAATAAGAAGAAAAAGGGATGTTTCATAGAGCGACTATATTGAGTGAATAATGTTTTCTAACGGCAAACGTGATTTTATTGTTATAAAACTAAATATAGTAAACTAACTTTGCAATAACGGTCAAAAAAGATAGTACCAGATGTATTTTAAAAACCCGTTCAAATTTGAAAGGGAGAGGTAATGGAAAAGGAGTAAAAGTTTAAGGATTATTCTCAAAAGCTAGTCGTCTTCAGTTAGTACATCTTAATTTTATACTAAGCAGTGACAAATTTCTTAGATTTAACTTCCTTCTCTCAGCGTGATTAAGTAATAAAAATTACACGAAAGGGTAATTGACAGACCAATATTTGTTATCTATTTTTGAATTGAATCTATGCACTTCCTGTTTTATATATTCGTTGAACTGAAGTACTTTTATTTCTCTGTTTTTCTATAATAACAATACTCTATTCCATTAACATTTAAAATTAAAAAATATGGCATCATTACTAAGACCAGTTCTCGGCTTCTCAAATGATATTGGCGGATTATTAGGCAATGACAATGATAATTTCGGAGCAATAGGCAATCTATTGAATATCCAGATGGATATGCTGGAAAATATGTCTTCAAAATTAGATAAGATTAAAGAATCCTTAGACCTGATTATTGAGAATCAGGAAGCAATAGAAAAAAAGCTTAATGCAACCCCTTCAAAAACAGTTTTAGAGCTTTATCAAAAAGATATTGAAGGGCTTTTTATTCTTCTCAAGGAAAAAGTGTCCGCATATATTGTGGAAAATGAAAGCGGAACGATTACCGCTGAAAGAATCAGTTTGATTTTTGATGAGATTTTAAGGGAATTACAGCTTGCCAGAGCGAAAGTTATGGGGAGTGGATATATTAACATTCCATTGGTGGCAACCTGTCTCCACTTTGAGGTTTTACTTATGGTGTTTGCGAATCAGCCTAAATCTTATATACGGGTTGTGCTTAATTCTTACAAAAACTGGTTTGAGAAAGTATCGAATAAAAAGGGAGAGCTCTACGTTTCATATGACCAGGCAAAAGGAAATGCTTTATTAATTAAGAGCGTAATCTATAATCTGTATACTTACAATAAAACTAAATTTTCAGAATCAAGAAAACATACGATTTCTGTTTATGGAAGTCAATTAGGAAAGAAAGGAGCAGCAGAGGGTGAATTATTTGATATAGAAATTACCTCCGTTTTTTATGATATGTATTTTAAAAAGTTTAAATACAAAATAGGAAATAGCTGGAACGATGAAGAAATGAAAATGATAATTGGATTGATTGATCGTCAATTGATTGAAAGAGATGAGGTTTACCCTGAACTTGAAGTAGATTATTCCAGCATTACAGAAATACCCGTTTATACATTTAATAAAGAAGTGACTAAAAATGGAACGGTTGCACCTACACAGATAAGTTTAGATTTTTTCATTAATGAAAGTTGGGAAGAATTAATGAATACGCCCGATAAAGATAAGATTACAGACGCAGAAAATAAACCCAGATTATTTGAAAATGCCAAGACAGAAATAGACAAGCTGAATTCAAATGGTGAACTTCTGCTTATGTATGCTGCTTTTGTAAAATCAGCAGATGATTCCTTAAATGCCATTGAAAAAATTTCCGAAAACCTGGAGACTTTTGATGATACAAAAGCGATTTCATTTTTTACAGAATATGATACGATACAGGAATTAAATAACAAGCGGATAGAGATCTGGCAGGCATTCATCAATGAGAAAATTGAAAAAATGGCCGACGACGAAAAAAAGAAAAAGCTTTTGGAAATAAATACCCGAATGCAGCAACTTAAAAATTCGGAAAAGGATATTATTGCGGCCTACGATAAAGCGCAAAAAGAGTTTGAAGATAATCTCTCGAAAGACCTCTGGGATGAAATAGCAAAGATTCTCGAGCCTATTGGCAAAGAGATAGAAAAAGGAATTCAGAATGTGGGTAAGGAAGCTGAAATTTTTGGGCAAAACCTGGGGAAGAATCTTGAAAAAGGAATTCAGGATATTGGAAAACAATTAGAAAGGGACGCACAAAACCTTGGTGAAGGGATTAGTGCATCGGTAACTTTTGTAGAAGATCAGGTTAAAGCCTACGGAAAAATGCTTTCTAATGCAGGAAAGAGATTATTAGAGGGTAAAATAGTTGATGCTGTTTGGCATTCTTATACGGACATGCTCAAATATTCAGATGAAAACTTTGCGAAAGCGGTTCAGAATTCTTCACTTCTCAATTCAATTGCATCCTCTGTTTGCACAATATATGGGGGACCGGCAGGTGCAGCGGCTTATGCTGCATGGTATACCTATAAGCTTACGAAGGATTTATCATTGGCCTTGAAAACGGGGCTTATTGCGGGATTAACTTCTTACTACACAAAAGAAATAAATGGCACAGAAGGGCTGGCAGTACCCAAAGATGAGGTGTTAAAAAAAGCTTTGGCAACTTCTGCTATTGGAGCCATTGCCATTGGAGCCAGTGGCGGTGATGAAAAGGCTATTTTGGAAGGCTTTTTAAAAGGTGCAGCGTTATCAATTGCCAGTAACAAGTATAAAGAGCTAACCTTAGAGGAAATTGAAGGGAGAGCTCCTACTGAAGGTCCTGTTTTGAAATTGGGCCGTATTGATGATAAATATTTGATTATGAGGAATAACGAAGGGAATAGTCTGTTTACAACGGTTTTCGATGAAAACTCTGGTGAGTATTTAGTAATTCCGAATGCTAAGTTAGAATTGTTAACCTTAAGAGAATTAGGAAGAAATGTTTCAATTGTTGGTGTTGGTTCAGTATCAGATGCCGGTTTACAGCTTTTTTCAAAATACGAAACCGGAGTGTTAATGCAGGGACTGGCTAAATTGCCTTATATGAATGATATGGCGTTGTTTCATGATCAATGGTGTGATACTCTTGGAAATCTAAACGATTTTGAAACCATGATAACTATTTTGCCTGCAACTATTTTAACTGTTGGTGGCTCTCCAACACCTCTTCTGACACAAATTCAAGAACTGGCTATTCAAAATAAGGAAAAAATAGAAAACCCTTAAAGGGATGTATGTAGAAATATTAACTAATCAAACTTAAAATATGAAACCAATAACCATCATCTTAGCTTTCCTTTGCTTATCGATTAAGAGCTTTGGACAGATTAATTCAGAGAAATTATTTAAATCCTTCAGACAAGGTGAGAGAAGTAACTGTGCATCAATTGCATTGATAAAAGCGTCTTTAGAAGTTTATGGGATGAACAATTTATTTATGGTCAACAGCAATGAAAATGATACCATTAAGGTAATTTTAAAGGATAACTCACGAGTGAAATTAGCTCTCAACGAATTAGCATTGGCCGAGACGTCCGCAGGATTTATAATGATTGAAGATAATCAGGACAGCAGAGAAATTCTTAAATATGCTGTATTAACTTATGCTATTATGGCAAAGCATAAACAGGACATAGAAAAAAAATATTCAACCTATCAGGGAGCTCTTGATGACTTAGAATATGGAGCTTTTGCAGGTGATGTTTATAAATATTTAGGATTTGAGAAGGGAAAACAGGTTATACGGCATAAGAGGTTTACAGCAGGTAAACTTTGTGGACTGATAGCGTGGTCCCCTGCCCATGCAGTATATGCGTGCGGAGGATATATGGATTATCATGGAACCAAGAAGCCATTGTGGGCCAAATATTCAGGTCGAATACAAATTGTTAAATAGATTATCCTTTCAGCATTGGTTATTGTAAGAATTATAATTATCCAATATGATCGTTTTCTGCAAAGTTGTATGTATCTTCTGCCATTAAAAAACAGAATATGAAAAGAAGCATTAAGCTCATTCTGATCCCAATACTTGCATACCTCATATATTCTTTTGTGATGTATCATTTTGAAAAGATCATGCATTTTTTCAATCCCTATACTCACTTTCCTTTGCTGTCATATTTTTTAGTGTATATAATGGCTGTTGTACCGCTGATGATCTCTCTTTATATGATTTCGGAGAAGAATATGATCAATACACTTGGATTGAATATAAACGGCTTAAAAAAAGGAATCCTGCTATCCTTTCTCTTTATCCTTCCGATGGTATTGTATGCACTGTTTTTTAGCAGGATAAATACCAATACAGATCCGGCGAATCTTTTTGCTAAAAGTGCCTTTGCAGGTCTGTTTGAAGAGGTCATTTACAGGGGCTTCATTTTTGGAATATTATTCAGGTACCTGAAAATGGGATTTATACCCGCTGTAGTTATTGCTTCAGTTATCTTTGCATCAGGGCATCTGTATCAGGGAACATTGCTGATTGATTTATTTCAGATCTTTATTCTTACCTTTTTGGGTTCCGTTTTATATGCCTGGCTTTACACAGAGTGGAATTTTAACCTGTGGATTCCCGTTGTGCTTCATTCTTTGATGAATTTAGTCTGGATGCTTTTTGATTTTGATCACACGGTGATTGGTTCTTCAGGTGCAAATATTTGCAGGTTCCTTACCGTTGCGCTGGCCATTATCTATACCGTCCGGTTTAAAAGAAAGAACAATATTCCTTTATCAGTTCATAAACAAAGCCTTTGGACGTTTAAAGCTATCCTTTAGTTTAACAAAGTTCATTATAGCAAGAGACGTTACGGTTTTGCATATCCCGCACTTTATTACTATTTTAGTCATAACCATATCAAAACTCAATGCCGAAAAGAAAATTCATTTTACTGTCAATGCTTAAGACCTGGCTTTTGGCTACAGTCATTTCAGAAATTTCATTGATGATCTTCATGGATGCTACAAAACGTCCTGAGGATTACCGGAGAATGTGTGATATGAGCGGTTTAGGTTATGTTCTTCTTGTCTTTTGGACATTGGTTTTGAGTACTTTTTCTTTCAGCAGCCTTCTATCGCTTTTAAAACCGTTTCAGGGGAAAATCAAAACAGCTCTGTGCTGGTTTCTGCTGCCTTCCGTTCCATTGATATATTCCTTGTTTTTAACGGAAAGTGAAGGATTTGATACACAAGGGACTTTTCTTTTACTGATTTTTGACCTGCCTTGGCTCATCTTGTGGGTGTTTTTTTATATCAGGTTTAATTCCTTGTTTAAATAAGGTTATATAACAACTGTATCTTATGAAAAAGCTTTTATTTTTATATAGCATCTTATTTTCTATTGTAGTTCATGCGCAGCCTTTTACTTTTAAATCGGTTGGTGAGGCTAAAGAATTCAGAGTAACATTTTATTATGGAACAAAAGGTAAAGGAGCCTTTGTGCAGTATGACGGGCAGAAAGGCAGGATTCCCTTACAAATTAAAAAGTACACCTTAGATACAAGCGGAAGAGACGATGGGCAGCCGGATACGCACCATTATGTCTGGGATGAAATGGTTGATGGGAAAGTAAACGGAACCTACAGGCTTTCTCTTATGAAACATACTTTTTTTGATGTAAGCTATATCCGGAAAAAAGACGGCAGAAATTTTAAGCTGGAACCTGTAGATGAAAAAACAGAAAAATATGACGGCGGCAATCAGTATTTGATGCATGGCGTATTGATTTCTTTCAACCACTTTTACAATGACCGCCTTACTTTTGATTATGGTAACGGTAAAAAAGAAAGTATAGAACTTTTATCTATAGAAAACCCGGATGCTGCCAGGCAGAGTATCATAGAAGACTATAATTTTGACGGATATGATGATGTCGCATTCTCTGTACCGGATGCCGGAATGGGCGTTTACAGAATGTTTACCATTTATCTGTATCAACCTGCGACAAAACGTTTTGTAGAACTTAAAGAACCAGATTATTCACGGTCACGATGCTCTTGTTTATGCGATGTAAGGGTGAATAAAACAAAGAAACTATTAGAAACCGGATGCAGGGGAGGAGCCTCATGGCATAAAGATACCTATAGGTTTGATAAAAACGGAATCCTGAAATGGAATTCTTCCAAAGAAGATAATGAATAAAACAGATAAGGGAAAAATAGTAACAGTATGTTTTTAAGATAAGCAAGGCAGCCGCTTTGCTTATCAAGTTTTATTTAAGGTATATCTTTAAAACTATAATAGAAGAAAATAATAGGTTAATACCTAAAAAACGTATTTTTATTGAGTATAACCCATCACCACTCAATATTAATGTTCAGAAAAATATTTGTAATTCTTATAAGTTGTATTTTTTCTATTCACATTTCCCAAATACCCGGATTGCGGAACTATAATGAAAATGACGGATTGAATAGTTCATACACCTATCGTTTAAAACAAGATAACAATGGTTTTATATGGATAGGTAGTGATAACGGACTCTTTAGATTTGATGGGAAGGAATTTAAGCAATATGGGAAAGAAGAGGGACTGATGAATATAGAAGTAATAGACTGTGAGCCTTTACCTAACGGAGAGGTTTTTTTGATCCCATATCTGAATGATTTTGCTTATTTAAAGAATGAAAAAATTATTAATTTAAGCTTCAGCAGATCTCTCAAAAACCAGTTTGCAAATTCTTTAGCCAGAACTGATAGAAATGGGAATAAGTTGTATTTATATAGTACAAATAATCCTAAAAGTATTCTTACGTATGAGAATGGTGCTTTTAAAACTCAAACCGTTACATTAAATTATGGTCAAAAAAATGTAAATGCCTTTAAATATGATTTTCACAGGAATATTTTATATATGAGGGATAATATTGAAGATCATGTCTTAGCCTATAATATGAATGATAATAAGATAAAAATTATTCAGGCTGAAGGAGAGTTTGTCTGTCAAAAAGATAATCTTTTTGTGTTCAATCATAAAGGAACAATTAATGTATACAAAAAGCAGGGGCTTTTTAAATTTCTGAAAATAAATTCCTACCAATTAAAACAAAATATCATATATGGTTCTATAGATAAGAACAATAAGTTATGGCTGAATTTAGAAGCTGGCGGAGCCTTATATTTTAACCAGTCATTACTGGACGAAAAGAAACTATTAGAAACGCCTGTAAAACTTTTACAGAATTATACTATTCATAATGTTCTCGTAGATAAAGATGATAATGTGTGGTTTAATTCAAAAAATAACGGTATTTTTTTTATTACTAAGGTTTTCTTTGATAACTATATTAATCTCTCATTAAAAAACAATTCAGGATATATAAAAGCTATTGCTACCGATGGAAAGAATATTTTTTTAGGTTATAATAATTCATCCAGTGCCATTTACAGGAATGGTAAATTAAAGAATATAGTATTTGATGAATACTATAAACATGATAGTAAAGGTATATATGCTCACGGAAATATATTAGTTTTCGCATTTTCTAACAGGATTTTTGTTTATGATACTAAACAAAATAAAAAGAGAATATTGAATTACAATGCTAAAAATATAGCTCCTTACAGCAAAAATTCTATATTACTTTGTACAGCACAGGGCTTATTTGCGTATCATATGCAAAATGAAAAAATTGAAATTTTATCTAATGAAAGAACTTACACTGCGCTGCCTTTTAGTCAGGATAGTATATTGATGGGTAATTTCAATGATTTGTATAAATTGAATATAAAAACCAAAAAAAGAAAAATATTTTTGGAAAGATGCTACCTTAAAGACATTAAAAAATTAAAAGAAAATCTTTATGTCGGTGCTGGTAATACTAATGGAGTCATTCTTTTTAATAACAAAGGTATAGTAAGGAAAATCACAAAAAATGATGGTTTAATAAATAACCAGGTTAAGAAAATTAATATTGAAACGCCTGATGTTTTTTGGGCAAGCACCAATTCCGGAATATCCAGAATTGAAATTAAAGAAAATAATATAAGAATTAATAATTTCACTCAGCTGGATGGGTTGCCTTCTAATTTAACAGCAGGTTGTATTGTAAGAAATGATTCTGTTTTTATTGGGACTTCCGGCGGGCTGGTGATTTTTCCAATCAGGAAATTACTTGCACAGGAGAAATCCATTAATAAAAAAGTAATTATCAATTCCGTAAAAATAGGAAATAAAGAATATTCCAATATCAGCCAAAAGCTGGAAGGAATCACTCCTGATGATGTCATCTTTAATCTCAGCTTTCCAGATTATACTTCACAAGGAAAGATTGCATTTAAATATAAGGTGGAAGGCCTTAATAATACCTGGCAGACAACTAATTCCTCTAAAATTATTCTTAATTCTATACCTCCGGGAAAATATTTGTTAAGAGTTATTGGTTTGGGCTACAATGGAAAACAGTCATATGCTTCTACAAATTTGGCATTTGAAATTAAGCCCCGGTTCTGGCAGACATGGTGGTTTACTTCAGTCCTAACCTTTATTCTTTTAACTGTCGTATATGTGCTGATTAATTTATATTTTCAAAAGCAGCGTAAGAAAAAACTGGAAGCACTGTATTTTGAGAAAAAAATAGCAGACTTAGAATTGCAGGCTATTAAAGCACAAATTAATCCTCACTTTATCTATAATTGTCTTAATTCTATCCAGTATCTGCTTTTCAAAGGTGATTATTCAAAAACTGAAAACTATTTAAATATATTTTCCAAAATGATCAGAAAGACACTTCATTATTCGGAAAAAACCTTTATTACGATTAATGAAGAAGTTGATTATCTCTTTTTATATCTTAATATGGAAAAGCTTCGTCAGGATGATCTTTTCGACTATAGTATCGATATTTCTGAAGAAGTAAATAAAAACTGGGCGATTCCTTCATTATTAATACAGCCTTTTGTAGAGAATGCAATTAAGCACGGTGTTTCCGATCTTGAAAATCAGAAAGGTCTTATCAGCATATCATTTGATTATAAAAATGGGTTTCTTTGTATAATAATTGAAGATAATGGTACAGGAATCAGCGATATAAAAGAATCTACACTTAGTAATTCTTTCGGACTAAAATTATCTCAAAAAAGGATTGAGACCTTCAAGCACCTTTTTGAAACTGATATTACTTTAAAAATCGTTAATCTTTCTGATGAGTCTGAAAAACAGGGCACAGCAGTTAAACTTTATATAACACCAAATGAAAACCAAAACACAAATTTGCATCATTGATGATGAAAAACATGGAAGAGATTATATTACACTCTTGCTAAAAGAAGAATTTCCCGAAATTGAGATCAGTTTTCAGGCTTCAAATATTAAAGATTCATATAAAAATCTTGTAAAAAAAGTTCCCGATATATTGTTTCTTGATATCCAGCTGCGTGACGGGACCATTTTTGATCTGCTGTCAAAATTTAAAGAAATCCCATCACAGATTATATTTATTACTGCTTTTGAAAACTTCGCCATTCAGGCTATAAAAAACGGAGCCACCGATTATCTTTTAAAGCCCGTTCAAAGGCTTGATTTTATTATTGCGGTCAATAAGGCTTTGGAAAATATAAAAAAAAATAAACCTGTTCATCATACCGTTTATGAAAATAAAATTAGCTTGCCCTCACTGCAGGGCTTCAAAATGGTTAATGTTGCAGAAATTATTCGCTGTGAAGCAGACTCAAATTATACCACGTTTTATATGATCAATAATACTAAAATAGTGGTGTCCAGAACTCTTTATGAGTTTGAAGAAATACTTGAAGGATACAATTTTTTTAGGATACATCACAAACACCTTATTAACCTTTCCCATCTTCAGGAATATATAAAAGGAAAAGGAGGACAGGTCATCATGAGTGATAACTCAATACTCAATGTTTCACAACGGAAGAAAAATGATTTCATACAGAAAGTAGAAGATATTGATATAGATTAACCTGAGTTCGTGTTAAGGAGTTTAAATGTAAAAGGTTGGAAGATGGAAGAAGGAGGCTGGAAGTTACTTTTAGTTATACGTATTGAAAGCCACCAGAAAATCAAATTAAATAAAAACAGATCAATATTTGTTTTTAATGACTTTCAAAACTTCCCTCTTCCATCATCCAGCTTCAAACCTGCATCCATCAGATATTCTTATCCCGAACTGAGGTTAGATTAATATTACGTTTATTTTCATCCGGGGAAGCAATATTTATACTTTTACCAATATTGATATTTTTCATGTAGATCAACTTCAGAAATCTTAGTTATCTGAAAGAACGTGGCAATTACTTAATCAACAGTTGCAGTTGCTCGTTATAATTACTTGTTTAGTCTGGTTCTTTCTATCTTCGAATTGTTAATCAAAACTTTTTATTATGAGAAATACCATTAAAAAAGAACTTATTAAAGTTCAGCAGAGCTCTGTTTTCAGAGTGGTGAAAAGAAAATTACTATTGGCAGCTATTGGTGTATTTACTTCTTATTCTGTATTTGCAACCCAGCCGAAAGAACAGAAATTAAATGAAAGTAGAGTATTTACTATACAGCCTGCAGGACAAGGACTAAATGAATGTGGATTACATGCATCTGTACGCATGCATAAAATTATTAATGGAGTAGTTCGCTACGATACTTATTATTACTATTTTAATTCTGTGGCAGACGCAGAACAGTACATCGCGGAAAATACCAATAGTATTAGGGGTGGGGTACTTGCTTGCTATGCAACAGGCCCAATGCGCTGAGCATAACTTTTTTAAGTATTTGGAGGCTGTCTCAAAAGTGAGATAGTCTTTTTGTGTACAAAAAAACTTTTACTTTCCTCCCGGTTGCAAATTGATAAATTTGCCGTGTTTTTTTTTTTTTTTTTTTTTTTTTTTTTCAATTGATTTATAGTGGTTTACAATATAAAATGATCATTCTGCCTGAGCTATTTCAACAATTGTAAACGTGCTGGATAGTATCAAAAAAAATTACTGTCATAAGACAGTAATAGTAGAGATTATCAGATCGATAATTTTGACCAGTTTAGTATTCTATTTCTTTGACTGATCTCGGATGACTGCTTTAATTCGGCCGCTGTTATTTAAAATTTTCAGTCTGAATTGACTCTCATGGTTTGAGTTATTTACGATAAAAACTTCATGGGCGAAATTCACTTTAACGGTGACCGAATCGTTAATAGGCAGTTCCTTTATTTCATGGTTATTGATGACATAGTGGAGTGGAGCTGTCCTGGAAGAATTGTATAAAACCGTTTCCAGACTTTCCTTTGTTGAATTTTTTATTTTTAAATCTTTGTGAGCGGGTATCATCCAGTGATTACGGTAGATATGCCTCCCTCTGGATATCTGAAATGAAGAAGACAGCATCACAAGTACAGCTGTACATAAAATAAATCGTGAATAGAAATAGATATTCTTCATTTTTCCTAAGATATACAGTACTGTGAATATTTTTCGCAAATGTATATCACGTCATTTTGATAACTGCTACACTTTTGTGTAGATTTGCTGTATAGAAACAAATACTACCTTTTTGGGTAGCAGTTCTAAGCACGTAAGGATACATGGAAGAAATAAACCAATTTTTTAACGAAAAAAATGAGGTAAGCAAAGATGCTGAAATTGATTTTTCGCAGTCCGGAGATTATCTGGAAGCCGTAAGAGCTTTTGCCAGGATTACTTATCAAAGCTTATACGTCATCAATTATCAGACTAAATCTTTCGAATATGTGTCCGATAATCCTTTATTTCTATGCGGAAAATCTTCCGAAGAAGTGAAAGAATTGGGATATGCCTTTTATTTTCAGCATGTCAGGCCGAAAGATGTAGAACTTTTAATAAAAATTAATAAAGCAGGATTTGAATTTTACGACACGATACCGGTGTCTGAAAGAAAAAAATACAGCATATCTTATGATTTTCACCTGATGAATGGGAAAAAGAATGAAATTCTTGTTAATCATAAGCTTACCCCTATGTTTCTCGCAGAAAACGGCCAGGTATGGAAGGCCTTATGTTTCGTATCTCTTTCTAACAGTACCGAGGCGGGGAATATTGTGCTGAGTAAAGAAGGATCAGATGAAATATGGAGATATGATCCGGAAGCAGATCAATGGAATAAAGAAGAAAAGATAAAACTTTCAGAAAGAGAACATGAGATTTTGCGCCTGTATACCAGCGGGATGACCATCAGCGAGATAGCCGGGAAATTATTTATTACCGCAGATACCGTAAAATTTCACCGGAAGAAACTCTTCGAAAAGATAGGCGTAAACAATATTGCAGAAGCATTTGCCTATGCTAAAACCAATAAACTGCTGTAAACAGATTGGGTTTGACTACCGTTTTTTTACGGTATTTTTCGGAATGTCTTTTAGGATTCAATTTTAGGTCTGATATTTGCACTGGGTAGCCAAACTAAGTGACCTATTTTATTTATGAAAAACATATCTGTGAAAAAATCATTTTTATATGCCTGTTTTTGTGCTGCATTGATGATTTCATGTAAAAAAGAAATTGAAAAGATCAGCGATACTTTTAAAGATACCGTTTCTTCATCCGAAAATCCTGTTGCAGAAAAAGATTCAGTAAAGAAGGATTCGGTGGTGAAAAAAGAATCAATGCCGCCGGCAATGCAGGAAAATGGTTTTTATAACGCGCTGGCACTTCCGAAAGACAAAAAATTAAGAGATTCCGTATATGCTGAATTCAGCAAAAAATACAGCGAACGCGAACGTTACGCTATTTTGGCCCTGAACAGACTTGATTCTAAAAATAAATGGAATTCCGATACCTTAGTGGTTCCTGCTAAAATAGATACAACCCTGATGGCTTACTCACCATTTCCTATGCAGTTGGATGTATTGAGCGGTGTTAAAAAATTTGTCATCTTTTCATATCCTATTCAGGCTTACGGAGTATATTCCAACGGAAGTCTTGTGAAATGGGGACCGACAAGTATGGGGAAAAAATCTGCGCAGACAACCAGAGGCCTTACTTTTGCCAACTGGAAAAAGAAACTTTCCATTTCAACAGTCAGCAGCGAATGGAAACTTCCCTATAATTTCAACATTCATAACATAGGCGGGATCGGATGGCATCAGTATGATCTGCCGGGATATCCTGCATCACACTCATGCTTACGTCTCTTAATGAAAGATGCGCAATGGCTGTATTCTTATGCAGATACCTGGATTCTTAATCCTGGAGGAGCAACCACAAAAGCAAAAGGAACGCCGGTAATGGTCTTCGGGGATTATAAATGGGGCGGAAGAAAGCCATGGAGAAAACTTCTGGAAGATCCGAATGCCAATAATATCTCAGTAGAAGAAATGAACAAGCTTTTAGAACCGAATGTTGAAAAAATGATCAAAGAACAGGATAACAGAGAGAGAGTGGCAGATTCCATCAAAACAGCGAAAGCAATGGCGGTACCTGCTGAAAAACCGGAAGAACTTCCTGTTAACTGATTTTTTTCTCAAACTGTAAAGTAGATTCTTCAGCAAATCTTCTCAGCTTAAACATCTCATCTTTACCCTTATGCTGCCCGAATCTTGCAGCGAGATAAGTAAGGAGTATGAAGAACAACATAACAAAAGAAGCGCTCAGGGCCCAAGGGTACTCGGCGCTTTTTATTTGTTTTTCCACATAATACATCGTGAAGAACGTCATCCAGAGAATGGAAAAAGAAAAATAAAGAAACATAAAAAAGGTCCATACTGCTGAACTGGGACCAAAAACGCCTCGTATGGTGGTATGCTCCTCCTCAATCTCTACCCTCAAAGAAAGTCTTGGTTTCCAGTAATTATCATAGGCTGTTTCTACATAGATTGTTGCTACTTCTTTATTAACGTTGCCGGAAAATTCACCTTTGTGCTCAGTAAGGTATTTTTTCAGATTATCTGCATATTCCTCTTTTGTAAGATGGGTATACATCTTGAATCTGGGCCGGGTTCTTATTTTATCTAATGTGGTTTCTTCTGTTTTCATATATTATTCTTGATAAGGGATGGGATCTTCCAATACAAAGCTGAACGTCATCTGCTGGGTATTTCTCTGGATTACCATCGTAATATTCTTTCCTTCCTCAGACTTCATCATATCCATGATTTTTTCCATGGTCATATCAGCAGTTTTGCTTCCGTTGATGGTGATAATGTGATCATCTTTTTTTAAACCTGCCTTATAAGCCGGGGAGTCTTTCCTTACACCGGCAATCGAAAATAGGGGTTTTAAAGTAAATTTATACTGAAATGTATTTCCTACAGAAATTTCGTTGCCGGATTCTGCTTTTCTCTGAGGTTCTATTTTTACGCGGTCCTGCTGCCATTCCAATCCGTCTTGTCTGAAATCCAGTCCACTCATGTTAAAATGAAAAGGATCATTGAAGTTTCTGTTTCTTTTAAGGTACAGCTTACCGCCGGTATAATCAAAAAAAGTGGTAAAGCGCCGCAGAATCTCTCCGCCTATAGAGCCTTTTCTGTTCTCTACTATTTTTACATGCTGGATAGAATACTCATCCGGCATGGCAGTAAGAGGCTTTTCAAACTGAAATTTTCCCAGATAAAGAGTATGAATTCTGCTTCTTTTACCATAAATATCTCCGTTGAAGCCACGCCCAAGAAAATCATCAATATTAGGCCTGTTGTATACAAAATCTTTGATCAGGGCAGGGAAGAGCCATATGGCATCACTATTTCCCAGATCAATCAGCAATTTTGAATTTTTCTTTTCAGTGGTCATTTCCACATCAGCCGTTAAATAAGGCTTGTCCTGTTCTATTGTAATCGGGATTTCCTCATACTTTCTGACTTTTTTTTGGATGGTTTCAGAATCCTGGTAAACCGTAATTTTTTTAGTCACATAATCTATGGAAACAGGGTGATTCTTGAAAAAATGATAGCCGATAACGCCATTTACCGGAATTCCAATATGGGAAGAAATGTTAAATTCTTCATCCATAATAAGATACAGCATCATAGATGTATTCACAATCTGATCTCCGATTTTGGCAAGATTACGGTCAGACTTAAAACCGTCAATACTTACGTTCTCTCCAAGACCTGAAAACTTCATCTTTTCTACATTAGAAAGCTTAATTTCTTTATTATCTAAACTGAAAAGCAGCGTTTCAGCAACTCCGGTATCCAGCAGAAAGGTTAATTCTGCCCCGTTAACATTGATAGGAATAAAGATCAGATTATTAATCAGTTTGAAAGGAATAACTGCTTTTTTTGTATTGATCAGTTCAAAAGAATTTTTCTGCGCACCAATAAAAATGCTGAAAAATACTGCCAGTAAAAAAAGCGTTGGTTTCATTTACTGAATTTAGTGAAATTATCCCGATTGTAAATAAAAAAACATTCCAAATGCAGGAATGTTTGTATAAACGGTAATTAATTCAGTTTTATTGATTGGAAATCTTTAATGGTATATAAGCCTATTTTGAAAAGAAATCCATCAGATCCATATAGTTTTTCTGATTGACGCCATGGCCACTCATATATTCTCTGAAAGTAAAATAACAGCTCAGATCATAAAGAAGATCCGCTGCTTTTCTTCCCCAATCTAGAGGAATAACAGCATCATCTGTACCGTGTGATACAAAAAACCGGAGTCTTTCCAGCTTCTTTTTATCTTTAACAATGCCATCCAGAATTTTTTCTTCAGGATAACTGCTCAGACAGGCTACATAATTGAAAAGTTCCGGATGCTTCAGTGCCAGAGCATAACATAAGATACCACCCTGACTGAACCCGCATAAGTGAACTTTACTGTCCGTAAGTCCGTAATGGTTGACAATCTTCAGAATACTTTCCAGAACACTGCTCAGGGATTCTTTAGCCTGTACAACATCTATAAAATTTTCCGGATCATTGAAATTAATATCAAACCAGGAATATCCTTCAAATTGAGTATCTCTTGGAGCTCTGAAACTTACAATAAGCCAGTCGGAGGGAAGCGTTTCCCTGAAACTGAAAAGATCCTGTTCATTGCTGCCATAACCATGAAGCATAAAAAGTACAGGAGTCGTAGAGGTGATATTTTCCGGTTCTCTTACAAGGTAATCTAAATTCATACAGCAAATATAATTAATAAATCATATTTTCTGATTTCAAATACTGAGGTTTTATTCCGTAAGTTGAATAGCATATAATTTTTGCCTTTCTGTACTGTTCACACGCTATACAGTTGCTAAATTGTAGTTTTGCTGATTTGATATTATTTGCAAATCTTTATTGGAAATTTTTCATAAAAGTTATTTTTATATTAATAAAAAACTTATATTTGAAACATTAAAAAATCTATTTGGAGAAATGAAGCAATTTTACAAATCAAAAAGTTTACTTAGACTTTCTTTTTTATTCGTCTTATTATTTTCTGTAATTACCGTTGTCAATTCTTGTAAAAAGGATGACGATGATGAATTTCAGGATCATGTCGTTCAGTTTGAAGTAAAAACAACTTCAGGCGGAGTGATTAAAGCTATCGTAACGCAGGTAGGAACTGTAAAAACTGACATATTTGATCCGGTGGGAACCACATGGGTTAGTGGTGAGTTTTTTGTAAATTCAAGTCAGGCACAGCTTAACCTTGATGCTAAAGCAGACCTTCCACAGCCAGATTCAGAGTTGGTTATCAATCTTTGGATAGATGGAGAAATAGTAAGAACTGATAAGAAAAAAGGAGCGGGTCCTATGGTAGCTTCTATTGATTATAGCTTCTTAGAATTGTAATTTTACACTTTATATAAAAAAATAAAACCGCTTTTCAGGAAGCGGTTTTTTTATTTTTATTACTCCTCCATCAGATGCATATGTACAGCAAGGTTAATCAGTTCCGTTGAATTTTTAGCCTGAAATTTCTGCAGCAGATTTTTTCGGTGAGTATCTACGGTAAGAGGGCTTAAAAAGAGCTCTTCTGCAATAACGGCACTGGTTTTCCCTTGAGCAACCATCTGTAAGATCTGTTTCTCTCTTTTGGTAAGCCTCGGAATCGGAAGATCATTGGAAGAGGGCTTGCTGATGATCTGTTTCGTCTCATTACAGAAAACAATATTTCCGGAAAGCGCTCCTTTGATGCATACAACCAGTTCATTAATAGACGTATTTTTCAGCAGATAACCACTGGCTCCGTTTTGTATAGACTGCATAATAATACTACGCTCCGATCTGTTACTGAACATGATTACGGAGGTCTCCGGAGATATTTTCTTGATTTCCCTGCAAAGTTCCGTTCCATTGGCGTCCGGCAGTGCAATATCAAGAAGAATGATATCCACTTCATTCGAACGGATAAAGCTGACAATCTCCGAACCGGAAGTAAAGCTTTCGGAGACGTGAAAAAAAGGCTGGCTGTTCAGCATTATTTTTAGTCCTTCAATAACAATCGGGTGATCGTCTACAATAGCTATATTTATTTTTTTATTCTCCATTAATCGTAAGTTCTATATTAATCGTGGTGCCCTGGCTGTCGGAGCTTACTTCCATTTTTCCTTTCAGGTAATTCACACGGTTTCTGAGATTTCTGAATCCCATGCTTTTGATATTGTTTTTACTGTTTTTTTCAAATCCTTTTCCATTGTCTTCAACCGTAATCATAAAACTGTCACCGGATTGAGAACACTGAAGAAGAATACTGCTGGCCTGGGCGTGTTTTACTGCATTAGCCAGTAGCTCCTGAACAATTCTGTAAATATTGAGTTGAATGGTAAGCGGGATATTTTTTTCAATATTGATAGACTGGAAGCATATATCCAGATCATTGCGGGTATAAAATTCACACAAATCATTCAGTGCCGTTTCCAATCCGAAATTAAATAAAGATTCAGGCATCAGATTCCGGGCTACATGTCTGAGCTCCGCTACAGAATGGTCAAGCTGGTGGAGAATTTTGTAAAAATCTTTATGCTGCTCCGGATCAAGATGTGTTGAAGACCAGGTAGACAGATTGATTTTTACGCCTGCCAGCATCCCGCCAAGACCATCATGAAGATCCTTGGCGACACGCTCTCTTTCTCTTTCTTCTCCTTCAAGAATTGCTTTGGTAAGGGCTAGTTCTTCCTTTTGTTTAATATCTTCTATTTTCTGCTGAAGATTGATCTCTTTCTGCTCAGAAAGCTTTTTACTGTTGGTGTAAATAACAAATAAAAAGGTTAGCAGGCTTATGAGAAATAATAAGGCGAGGCTTAATACCCATAGATAGTAATTCTTTTTATTAACTTCCAGTTGTTTCTGCTTCTTCTCGGCATTAAGAAGCGCTATTTTTTTCTCTTTTTCAGATGCATTAAATTTAGCTTCCAGTTTATTGATTTCCAGTTTTACATTTTCAGTATGCAAGCTGTCGCTCAGTTTTGAATACTTCTTTTCCCAGGCCAAGGCCTGAACCGGATCACCCATGAATTCATTGAGGCTGGATAAATGACTGTAGATGGTTTTCCTGTTGTTAAGGTCCATGCCCAGGGTTTTCTCGGCGAGAACATATTCCAGCAGTTCTTTGGCTTCTTTATATTTTTTAAGCTTTTTATAAGTATCATACTTCTGGAAATAAAACATCTGCATCAGCAGTTTCATATTGAACTTTTTAGTGTAAGACAATCCTCTTTCTACAGCTTCCAGTGCCTTTTTATTTTCCTGCTGGGTGATAAAATATAAAGCTTTGTGATAAAAGTAAGAAGCATTGGCAGAAGATTCAGGATAGGGAAGAATCATTTTCTCTGCCTGATCCAGAAATTTTTTCCCAACACTGCCTTTAGCCTGGTAGGAGTAATTTCCTGACCTGCTGAGATAGGCATAAAACAATTCGGTGGAATGAGGGGCTTTTTTTTCAAGAATATGAATGGCTTGGGTATTATAACTTTCTGCTTTTTCAAATTCAGCATTATAGGTCAGCATCAGAGACAGCTGGGTATATAAATAGCCAAGCATTTGGG
This sequence comes from Chryseobacterium vaccae, assembly GCF_009602705.1. Lineage (NCBI taxonomy): Bacteria > Pseudomonadati > Bacteroidota > Flavobacteriia > Flavobacteriales > Weeksellaceae > Chryseobacterium > Chryseobacterium vaccae. The sequence goes on from NZ_VSWH01000001.1 coordinate 4,637,937, forward strand.
TCTCTCCATACGGTTCAGCTGCCGGAATGCTCTTTTCAAGCATTATTTTAATACAATAAGGATAGCCTTCTTTATTTTTCAGGGTAATTCCGTAGCTGTACCAGGATAAAGCTTTATAAAAGTCAGATTTTTTTCCTTTGAATTTTGATAGCGCCTCTATTGCTTTTTGGTAAGAAACTGCTGCTTTCTCTTTATCCAGGTCAAAATAATACTGACCTTCATAATAAGAATACAAAGCAGCGGTAATAGGATCTTTTTCTCCAGATTTTCTGCCGTTTTCCAGATATTTTTTACTTAATGGGGGGGCTGTATTTCTGTAATAATCAGATAAAATAAAATAAGCATCTCTTTTAGAAAGACTGTTCGTGTTTCCTTTGATTACCTGTTGAAGACTATCTGTATATTTTTTTTCATTAAGAGGAAACAGTTCCTGTGAATACAACGGGAAACAGTTCAAAAAACATAAGAAATACAGTATTCTCCTCATTATTAGTTCAATTCGAATTTCAAGGGTTGAATATAATTAAAAATCCATCTATTAAAAATACCTAAAAAAAGGTAGAAAAAATTACATTTTTTTAAGGATTGTATTGTGCTCTTTCCTCTGATAGTTTTGCAGAGGTCTTCAAAGGCAGATTGAAATAACACATAAATTTTAATATCAATAAAAAAAATGTTTTTACTGGGGGCTTATTTCCATGTTTGGGATGATGAATGCACAAAGAGTACAGAAAGGAGAGGCACAGGTGAACGTAGACCTTGGTGTTGCAAATGGATGGGGAATGCCGGTTTATGCAGGATTAGATTATGGTATCCATAACGACATTACTGTAGGGCAGAGTTTAGCTTAGCTTCAGAGAAATACTCAGGAGATATCAAAGGAAGATGGATAGGAGCCGGAATTAACGGGAACTATCATTTATACCCTTTTTAAAACCCCCAATAAATGGGATGTGTATGCAGCAGCAACACTGGCTTACAACTCATTTTCTTATTGCTACAACGGATCAGATTATGATTATATCAGTGATGAATCTTCAGGTGTAGGATTTGCAGGACAGGCAGGTGCCAGATATTATTTCACCGATCATTTAGCTGTTAATGTGGAAGTAGGAGGTGGAACATTTGCTTCAGGAGGGAAAATCGGACTTTCTTACAAGTTTTAGGATTCCAAAAAAATATAAGATACATCATACACAAACATATATAACAAACTTTTCATCTTTTTACCTATAAAGCCTTATGACGACAGAGCTTTAAAAGTGATACTTTCTCATGAATACCACGGAATTATCCGTGGTTTTCTTTTGATTTGATTAAACAAAAAAAGACTGTTATGCACAGTCTTTTTAATTGTATTTGTATAGCCTTTTTACTGAACTTTTACAATAAAATAGCTTTTCTTACCTTTTTGTAACAACAGGAATTTACTGTCAATAAGGTCAGTTTCATTGGCTGTATAGGTATCGTTTACTTTTTGCTTGTTCACAGAAATGGAGTTTCCTTTCATTTCTCTCTGGGCCTCACTTTTAGACTTAAGAAATCCTGATTTTTCAGAAAGAAGATCAATAATGTTTATTCCCAAAACGTCTGCTTTTGCAATTTCTTTTTGTGGAACGCCGTCAAAAACCTCAAGGAAAGTTTCCTCATCAAGGCTCACCAGATCTTCAGCGGTTGAGCGTCCGAAAAGAATTTCAGAAGCTTTAAGCGCTTTTTCGTATTCCTCCCTTCCATGTACCCATACTGTAACTTCTTCGGCCAGCTTTTTCTGAAGCTTTCTTTCATGGGCCGCTGTTTTGTGCTCTTCAATTAAAGCTTCGATTTCTTCTTTGCTTAAGAAAGTATAGAACTTAATGAATCTTTCAGCGTCTTCATCGGTAGCATTCAGCCAGAACTGGTAGAATTTATAAGGTGAAGTTTTCTTTTTATCAAGCCAGTAGTTTTCTCCGCTCTCAGACTTTCCGAATTTAGAACCATCAGCTTTCGTGATCAAGGGAACAGTCAGTGCAAAAGCTTCTCCCTGAGCTTTTCTGCGGATAAGTTCAGTACCTGTGGTAATATTTCCCCACTGGTCAGAACCTCCCATCTGAAGTTTAACATTGTTGTTCTGATACAGGTGAAGGAAATCATATCCCTGGATCAGCTGGTAGGTAAATTCTGTAAAACTCATTCCGTCAGCACCGCTTTCTCCGGAAAATCTTTTCTTTACAGAATCTTTGGCCATCATATAGTTTACCGTGATGTTCTTTCCTACATTTTTGGCAAAATCAAGGAAGGAAATATTCTTCATCCAGTCGTAGTTGTTCACCAGTTCAGCTTTGTTAGGACCGCTTCCTTCAAAATCTAAAAATCGTGAAAGCTGATTCTTCAGACAGTCTACGTAATGAAGAAGGGTTTCTTCATCCAGAAGATTTCTCTCTGCGGATTTTCCGGACGGATCTCCAATCATTCCTGTAGCACCACCTACCAATGCAACAGGCTTATGCCCGTGCTGTTGAAAATGTGCCAGTATTTTTATCTGGATAAGACTTCCGATATGCAAAGAATCTGCAGTCGGGTCAAAACCAATATATGCAGTAGTTACCTCTTTATTCAGCTGTTCATCGGTTCCCGGCATCATATCGGCAAAAAGACCACGCCATTTTAGTTCTTCTATAAAGGAATTCATCTCTATTTTCTGTTTAAAATTTTACGGTGCAAAGATAATAAATTCAGAAGTATGATCATGAAAGGCAAAAAGAGGAATTTCAAATTGAATCTGCTCTTTGCAAATTCAGCCTAAAAAGCTATATTTGTTAGTGATGAACGACGAACAGTTATTTCTGCTTATTCAGAAAGCGAAAGAAAAAGACCAGAAAGCCCAGACTAAACTCATTAATATTTTTTGGGTGGATGTTTTCTCTTTTGTGATGAAGAAGGTAAGAGATGAAAATGATGCAGACGAAATTACAGTCAATGTTTTTTCAAAAGTGCTGTCGAAATTGGATATGTATGATCCGCATTTCCAGTTTAAAACCTGGATTCTTACTATTGCCCAGAATACCGTCATCGATTTCTGGAGGAAAAAAAGCCGTGAAAACCAGGATGCCACTGAAAATCTTGACGAGGTAAAAAATCAATATGCTAAATCTCCGGAAGAACTGATGATCTCTGATGAAGAACAGAAAAAGATCATTAAAACCATTGAGTCTCTGGATGCCAATTATCAGGATATTATCAAACTGAGATTCTTTGAAGAAAAAAGTATCAAAGAAATTTCTGAAGAGCTGGGAATTTCTGTTGCCAATACCAAAGTAAGGGTAATGCGCGCTAAAAAAGTACTGGCCGAACTGCTGAAAAATAACGAATTTGAAGACAGCTAAATTCGATTTCTCCCACGGATCACCTCAGATTACACTAATGTTGGCGAATATTTTTTCTCTCGCAGACGGTGTAAGCTTTGGCTAAAGCCAGAGAATTGATTGTTTTGATTTAGGCGGACTAAACAGAAGAGAAGATGTTTGTCAGTATTTTTTCTCTCGCAAATTTTACAGATTACGCAGATTTCTTATTGGGTTTATAAATAAAAATCGTAGATTTTTAAAATCTCATGTATACTTCTATGCGTTAAGTTTTAAACTTAAAAAAAACTCAAGCGTTAAAAACTTTCGTGGGTTAATATTTCCCGCAGATCTCACGAGTTCCACTGATGTTTGTGGATATTTTTCTCTCGGATTTTCAAATTAATCCAAAATCGTATACCAGTCATAAAATGGTTCCTTCCAGTTCGCAATTTTCACAGGAAAAGATCTGTGTCATCTGAGTGATCCGTGGGAAATTATTAATTTTACCTTCTACCAAGACCTTTCATATTTTGCGTTTATCCAACAATTTCAACATCTGCCATATCAGATATATATTAATATCTCCAATTATCATTTTCATCAATTTCTCCGGTAGATGGTTTCCATTAAAAATTACGTAACTTTGAACTTCAATTTTAGAAATGGAAAATTTAGTTCAAGATACTACCGTTCAGAAACCAAAGTGGATCCGTGTGAAACTTCCTACCGGAAAGAACTACAGAGAACTTAGAACTTTGGTAGACAAATATAAATTAAATACCATATGCCAGAGCGGAAGCTGCCCGAATATGGGTGAATGCTGGGGAGAAGGTACAGCTACCTTTATGATTTTGGGGAATATCTGTACCCGAAGCTGTGGATTTTGTGGCGTAAAAACAGGAAAACCGCTGGATGTAAACTGGGATGAGCCTGAAAAAGTAGCCCGTTCAATCAAATTAATGAAGATTAAACACGCTGTTCTTACGTCAGTAGACCGTGATGATCTGAAAGATATGGGGTCTATCCTTTGGGGCGAAACTGTAAACGCTGTAAGAAGAATCTCTCCGGGAACCACCATGGAAACACTTATTCCTGATTTTCAGGGAATCACCAAACATATTGACCGTTTGGTAGAAGTGGCTCCGGAAGTGATTTCGCACAATATGGAAACAGTAAAACGTTTAACAAGAGAAGTGAGAATTCAGGCTAAATACGAAAGAAGCCTTGAAGTACTGAGATATTTGAAAGAAGCCGGGCAACGAAGAACCAAAACAGGAGTTATGCTTGGATTAGGCGAAACGAAAGATGAGGTTTTCCAGACTATTGAAGACATCAGAAATGCCAATGTAGACGTTATTACACTGGGGCAGTATCTTCAGCCTACCAAAAAGCATCTTCCTGTAAAGAAATTCATTACCCCGGAAGAGTTTGATGAGCTTGGAGATTTTGCGAGAAGCTTAGGTTTCAGACATGTGGAAAGTTCACCACTTGTAAGAAGCTCTTATCATGCAGAAAAGCATATTCACTAAAAAATAAAAACCGTTCAGCAATGAGCGGTTTCTTTTTTATGTTGTAGAGAGAGGGAGATAATAAACGGATAGATGATAGACATTCGGGTTAATACTATAAAAATGGATCAAAATAGGTTTTGCCTGATGATGGGTACAGAACTGCAGCCTAAAACCTTTACCACCTACTGGACCGTTCATTTATTACAGGCCGAATCCCTGGCAATCTCTGCAATCCGTCCATTGATTTCAATTGCTTTAAAATGTTTTTTCCTGAATTCTGACGGGGTATCTCCCGTATGCTGTTTGAAGAGCTTATTAAAATACGACAGACTTTCAAAACCTACCTGAAAACAGACTTCCGTCACAGAATAATCTTTCAGCAGAAAAATTTTAGCCTGGTTGATCCTGTAATTATTCACAAAATCTGTAAAGGTCATATTCGTCTGCTTTTTAAAGTAACGGCAGAAAGCCGGAGTACTCAGGCTGACGATGGCTGCAATCTCGTTGACATTGGGCTTTTTATCATAATTTTCGTGAATATAATCATAGATCGTCCCCATTCTGATCTTGTCATTCAGAAACCATTTGATCCTGGTGTCTTCATTATTGAGTTCTCTTACTTCAGTAGAATCTGCAAGGATCTGAAGAATTTCAATCAGGCCCATTAATGATTCAAAAGAATTTTTTTCTTTGATAATCTGGAGTTTTTCGACCACGATGTCTTTAGTTGTTCCAAAAAATGAAAGCCCCAGATAAGATTTTTCTAAAAGTGTTCTGATATTTTCAAATTCAGGAACAGGAAGAATGATATCCTGGAGAAAATTTTCCCGCATCTGCAATACCAGCTGCCTGCATTCTGTTTGAATACCATAATCAAAGTTGAGATGGGGAACATTGGCTCCAATCAGTAAAAGATCGCTGTCTGTAAAACCTGAAATATCCTTTCCTACGTGGCGGATACCATTGAGAGCTTCTACGTATACAAGCTCTATTTCAGGGTGATAATGCCAGAAAAAACAATTTTTCAGCGAAGGAGAAAACAGCTTGAAAGATTTTCCTTTTTCAAACTCTATAATTTCTTTCTGAATTTTCATTTTGTTCTCATTTGATTGTTTACAGATTTAAAATTAAATAAAAAGGTTAATATGGAGCAAATTTTTATCATTTCAAGAGAGGTGAAAGTCAATCTTTCTTTCGATTTTTGCACTGTCAAAATAAGATAGGAATCATACTTACTATTGACCAGTTAATTTAAAAAGAATATACAATGAAGATTGATAAAAGGATCATCCCGCTGGCTATCGGCGGTTTGGGAATAGGAACAACGGAGTTTACCGTCATGGGACTGCTGCCGGATATTGCTAAAACATTACAGATCACCATTCCGCAGGCGGGTCACATGATTTCTGCTTACGCAATGGGAGTCGTAATCGGAGCGCCGATTCTGATCGGTTATTCCGTGAAATTCCCGCCGAAAAAAGTACTGATGGTTTTAATGGTTCTTTTCACCTTATTTAACGGATTATCTGCAATCGCTCCCGATTATACCACCATGCTGATCATCAGATTTATGTCCGGACTTCCACACGGGGCATTTTTCGGAGTGGGAACGGTTGTAGCATCCAGGATGGCAGGAAAAGGGAAGGAAGCATTCTATATATCCCTGATGTTTACGGGACTTACGGTCGCGAATCTGATCATGGTTCCATTGGTCACGTACATTGGTCACGTGTATCACTGGAGACTATACTTTGCTATTGTGGCTTTGATCGGTATTTTTGCCTTATTGTTCCTGAAGTTATGGCTTCCGGCTATAGAGGCCAATCAGGATACCCATTTCCTTGAAGAGTTGAAATTTCTGAAAAAGAAACAGGCATGGCTGGTGCTGGCTATTACAGCGATCGGATTTGGAGGTCTTTTTACGTGGTTCAGTTATATTACCCCTTTAATGACGGTGGTAGCAGGTATTGAAAGCAGCCGGATGGCCTATGTAATGATTCTTGCAGGCGGGGGAATGGTAGTAGGAAACCTTGCCGGTGGTTTTGTTTCTGACCGATTGGGCCCGGAAAAAACATGTGCGCTTCTGATTTTTCTGATGATGATTTCTTTGGCAGGTGTATTTTTCCTTTCGGAGCATCAGAATATCGCACTTATTCTGACATTTGTGTGCGGGGCACTGTCTATGTCGGTGGCAGCACCTATCAACATTATGATGATGAAGGCAGCACCTAAAAGTGAAATGATGGCCGCCGCATTTATGCAGGCAGCTTTTAATATTGCCAATGCGATGGGAGCATTTTTAGGAGGAATTCCTCTGGAATACAAGCTGCCCTACAATTACCCGTCACTGGTAGGGGTGGGAATGACCTTTATCGGGCTTGCTGTCAGCGTGCGCTATATGTATCTGTACAGATCAGAAACGCTGGTAGAAGAGCCTTCTGCAGAATGTGTATCTTGTGATAAATAAATCATGAAAAAAAAATTACGGTAAAAAAATGTAAAAGAAAACCGGGTTGTATTCTCTATTGATACAACCCGTTTTTTATGGGTATGAAATAGTTTATGCTTCTACTTCATTACCGTTTTTGCACCAGTAGAGTGCATTGTATAAATTTTCTTTCGGGAAAGATTTAAATTCTCCCGGCATCAGGACGCTGAAAATGTCCGTAAAGTTCTGTACCCCTTCTTTATCCGTAACAATAGCAGTACGGTTCCATTTAGCAAGATTTTTCAACCCCAAAAGCACATCTTCAAACCATGCTCCCATGGTAAACTTATCCAAATCGGTATCCAGATAAAATAAGTAATTCAGCTCCCCAAACTGGTCCACTTTTTCTTTAACATGTGGAAATACCAGATTTTCAAAATCCTCTTTCGTTACTTCTCCCGTTGCATTAAATGCTGCAACATTTTCAGGAGCTTCTGGAATAATCGTTATCATAATGAATATTTTAATGTGGTTTAGTTTTAGTCAGAGAACAATAATTGCACCATAAATCAATTATTAATAGTTAAAATACTTATAAATATTGCTATTTTTATTGTAAAATATTAATATGGATCTTAAATCAAATGAACCATTCTGGCTTATAAAAAATGGGCTGATCACTTCATATCCCTCACTGAAATCAGATGAAAAATGTGAAGTTTTAATTATTGGCGGAGGGATTACGGGAAGTCTTATTGCTCATCAGATGATACAGGACGGCTATAATACCATCCTTATTGATAAAAGGGAGATCTGCAATGGAAGTACCTCAGCAACTACCTCAATGTTGCAGTATGAAATAGATGTTCCGCTTTTTGAATTATCAGAGAAAATCGGTGGGAAGGCAGCGGCTAGAAGCTATAAAGCCTGTTCAGATGCAATACATACTCTTGAAAAACTCTCCGGATACATCAGATCTGCTGCGGGTTTTAAACGTAAAAAATCTTTGTACTTCGCTTCGAAGAAAAAAGATGTTGTCTGGCTCAAAAAAGAATATGAGGCGAGAAAAAAGGCTGGATTTGATGTGAAATGGCTGGATGAAGACCAAATTTTAAAACAGTTCGGATTTGAAAATACTTATGGCGGAATTCTGTCGAAACAGGGAGCCAGTATTGATGCTTTTCAGTTTGCCCATGAGCTGTTTACCCATAATGTGAAAAAAGGTCTGAGAATTTTTGATAAAACAGAAATGACCCATGTGGAATATCATAAAGGCTTTAATATAGCAACTACCCTGAACGGTTATCAGATCAAAGCGAAAAAAATAATCTACTGCATAGGATATGAAAGCAAAAACCTGCTGAAGGAAAACTTTGTGAATTTAAAAAGCACTTATGCTATTGTTTCGGAAATAGATGAGGATAAGTTTAAAAATATCAGCAGTACATTGGTTTGGAATACCGATGATCCTTATCTCTATATGCGGACAACAGATGACGGACGGATTCTGATTGGGGGCGGTGATGAAGATTTTTATGATGCTAAAAAACGGGATGCTCTGCTGGAAAAAAAAGAAAAAGAAATTTTGAAAAACCTGAAAAAAATAAAACCGGATTACCATTTTTATACAGATTTTGTGTGGGCGGGAACTTTCGGGGAAACTAAAGACGGACTTCCCTATATCGGGGAGCATAAGAAGTTCAGAAATTCTTATTTTGTCTTAGGTTTCGGAGGTAACGGGATTACATTTTCAATAACCGGTATGGAAATGGCTTCTTTGTTTATGAAAAATAAAAAACATCCATTATCACAGTACTTCAAATTCGGAAGATAAAAGCATTACTCGTTACCGATTACTCATAATTAATACTCTTATCAATAAAAAATGCTGCCCAAGAACCTGAGCAGCATTTTACCATAACAATTACAAACTGTATCCGTTCTTTTTTGCCTGTTCCAGAATAGATTTTTCTATTGCTTTTCCCAGGTCGTCGGAATCATTGTTTCCCCGTTTTTTCATTTCGGCATCAATATACTTCTGGCGTTTTCTGGAGAGTTCTTCAATTTCTTTCTGGATCTTTCCACGCTCGGCAGATTTGGCTGCAACGGCTTTTTTAATTTCCTCTTTGCTTTTGCCTTTCAGTTCAGCCGGAAGTTCTTCTTCTTTAACGGATGAAATAAAACCTGCGTCTTTTTCGGCTTTGTCCACCAAATCCCAGTGATCATTTTTATAGGCGTTCTTTTTGGATTTGGCAACGGTTCTTTCCACAAAGTTGGCTGCAGATTGTACTTCCGCATTTTTATCCTGCATGATCTGCTTGTTTTTATATTCAGAGCCGTGGCTTCCGTAATAGATATAAGTACTGTTCAGCCTTGAATTGCATTCCGAAATCCTTACATCGTATGGCGTTTCAATATAAATCACCTTTCTGTCGCTGTCGATATTGAAATATTTACCGCCGCCAAGAGAAGCTCCGTTCTGCCAGAAGGTTTGAATGCCCTCGTTTCGGTCTCCACAGAAAATAGTGCTGGTGTAAATATTTTTATTCTTAGCCTTCGAGATCACCTCTTTGTAATCTACTCTTCCCTGATTAAAGCCTTCATTTCCTGCAATATAAATCAGTTTCATGCTTTTTTCATCCTTGTCCCAGTTCAGGTTGGCAGAGGCGTCACGGATTACGGCCCCGCAATATTCACTTCCGCCGTTGGTTCGTAGGGCAAATAGCTTTTCAGAAACCAGATCCAGGTCCTGCGTAAGCGGAGTAACCTGCCGGATGTAATTATCATCCCGGATTCCGTCATTTCCGTATTCATACAAAGCGATCTCTATCTGTGGAGCCTGACCGTTATACTTCAGGGTGGTAAGGGTATTCACAATATTCCAGAGCCTTGATTTGGCCTGATCAATCAGTCCGTCCATACTGTTGGAAGTGTCCAGTAGCAAAGCCACCTGGATTTTATTGTCTTTTGCGGTTGTATTTACCAGAGGTAAAGAGGCGTTCTGTACAATGGGATCTCTGCCGGATGTATTGTCTTTTGAACATTGGATTCCTGAAATGCTGCCGGAGCTTAAAAAAGCTACACCTGCTGCCAGTGTTAAAATTTTAAAAGAAGTCATCATAATATATTTTTTTGGGTTATCTGCTGTAATATTGGATCTGCATATCTTTCGGAAATTTCACTTCATAAGAGAAGTTTATCTTGTCTGAACCTCCGCTGCTGATGTTTCTGTTCCACAGGATGCTTCCTGTTTTTTCATCATAACTTCCGCCGCCGGTTTCTAAAGCTTTTACCAGAATTTTGGAGTTCTCACTGATCGGAAGCTGGTCAAGCACTTCCAGTTCAATATTCTCTTTCGTATTGTTTCTGATGCTGATCTGGTAAGATTCTGTGTTCCATTTATTAGAATTCATGGTCTTTTGAGACGTTTTATCTTCCAGTTTTATTCTTTTTACAGTAATTCTTTCATCTACACCCAGTGAGATCGGGAATTCGTCTTTCACATAATTGCTGGTAATATTCGTTTTTCCGATATAATTATCTTCAAAATAAATATTAGCTTCTCCTGAAATAAGGTTGAGGTTCTGCCAGTTTTTCACAAAAGCCATCAGGAATACCTGGTTGTTAAGCTTCGGAACTGTATGGTATTTGTAGGCGGCATCAATTTGTTTTTTATCAAGAATTACATACTGCTCTTTCTCCTGGCTCAGTATCGTTTGATTGTAGTTGAGTTCATAAATCACATTCATCTGGCTATCAGAAACAGAGGCAATAGGGACCTGACTAGGTGATACAACTTCATCGGCTCTTACCTGATAAGAATTTACTGCTGAAGTTTCCTTTTTCAGTTTATAGTAGGCCACTTCTCTCATAGGGTTGTGAGGAGTATATTCTGCTACGTACAATGGAGAGAGGATAGGGCGGTCCTGATTGTAGGATGGGCGGTAGGTAGAAACAAAAAGCTTGATATTTTTCCAGTCCTGTCCGGTTCTCTGATAGATCTTTCCTTTATAAACCATTTCAAGCGGCTTCTTTACAGATTCTGCACGTAAATCGTAAGAAGGAATCCATCCTGCATCCGAAACAATATAACTTACTCCCAGATTCAGGCTGGTATCGTGATCTGCAAGGATTTCCAGAAGCAGCTCTTTTCTGTTGGTATTTTTATGGGTTTGTTCTTCAGCAGACTGTTTATTGATTTTGGCTATGCTTTCATCCAAAGCCGACTTCTGTTCGTTTAAAAGAAAAACCTGGTTGTCGATTTCCAGCATTCTTTTGCGGTAAAAATCGGTAAGTTTGATCAGCTGTTCCTGTGGGGTTGATTTATCATTCACGGAAACCTTCAGATTGTCATTGATGATGTTCTGCTCTCCGGTCAGGTTTTTAATCTGGATATTCAGAAGGTTTACCTGTCTCTGAAATTTTTTTCTTTCATCTTCAAGCTTTCTTTCCCCTTCAGACAGCTGGCCGTTATCCAGAAAATTGTTCTGCGGGGTAATGGACAGAAGGGTAGTATTCTTTTCAAGGTTGATTTTATACGTGTTCTCATCCAGATTATTGGGGAGGTTGATAATTCTTACCATATTTCTTCCTTTCTGCAGGCTTACGCTGGTATTTCCGAAGACCTTGGCTCCCTGAAGGAATACCGTTGCCTGTTTTACCTCAATTTCTTTTTTTATTTCCTGAGCGCTGATTAGAGCTGCCGAAAATATGATGAGTATTAAAAAATAACGTTTCATAGTTTATTGCTTTAAATTCCTGAAGTAAAATTATCAGTATTTAAGACCGGAAATCCGCAGACTTGGTGAAATGGGACTTTGGCTTGGTGAAGCGAAAATATCTATGTTAGTTTTGTTGCAGATATGGCAGATGATGCAGATTTTTTGCTCAGTTAGATTTGATAAAATTGAGAGAAATAAAATTCCAGCATCTATCAATATTCGGTAAAGTTTTAAATCTGCGCAATCTGTCGGATCTGAGAAAATACAAAAGAGACAGAATTTATTCAATAGGGGTGTACTTTAGTCCGCCCAAATAATAAGAAACAATCCATCGGCTTTAGCCTAAATCTATACAGCTAATACCTTTCGGAAACTGTATCTAAAAAATAAAAAAAACAGCCCTTTCGGACTGTTTCCTTAAATCTGTTATTGTAGTCTATTTTAAAGGATTTCGTATCGTGTTTTGATACTGTATTTTAGTTTGATATTTTCTATGTTCTCAAAAGAGTTTCCTGCCGCTGCATCTGCCATTTCCATTATGCTGTTCATTTTTCCTCTGTAAGCTACCGGAAGAACCGTATCGCTGGTATAATCTTCAATTTCTACGATTTCAAGAGGGCTTCCTGCTTTTTTGCCCATACTTTCCAACAGGTAATCTGCTTTTTCTTTAGCTGCTTTCAGGGCATTGATCTTAACTGTTTTTCTGAAATCTGCGATTTTGGTATTCTTAATTTCTGCAATATTCAGATTACTTACCCATTTTTGATTCAGATCTTCAAATATTTTACCGAGATCTGCCTTTGCATTGGCTTTAAACTGATAATTCTTGGTGAATTTTCCGGTTTTGGCATACGTATTCTGATACATGGATTTGAATTTGATGTCTTCGTTCTTAATTCCGGCATTCTTTAATGTTTCAAATAGTTTCTTTTCCGTGTCTGCCAGTTCATTTTTGTTGTCTGCCTTTATACCGATGCTGAAGATGATTTCATCCGGTTCTATTTCCATTTCGGCAACCCCTGTTACTTCAATTGCATTTTTCTTTACTTCCTGTGCATTCATAAAACTTCCCAGTGTAAAGATTCCGATCAATAAAAAATGTCTTAATTTCATAATTTCTTGTTTTAAATTCTGGAGTAAAATTACGGAGGTTCAGAAAGGAAATTCCGGAGACTTGGTGAAATGAGGTTTTCACTTGGTGAATTATTGAATGTCCGTTATCATAGGTAATAGGTAATAGGTAATAGGTGAGCTGGGATAAAAGAGATCAGGAGTTTATTTTAATCTGAGTTCGGGTTAAGGAGTTTAAATGTAAAAGGCTGGAAGCTGGAAGAAGGAGGTTAGAAGTTAATTTTAGTTTTACGTATTGAAAGCCACCTGAAAATCAAATTAAATATAATCAGATCAATATTTGCTGTTAATGACTTTCATAACTTCCATCATCCAGCTTCAAAGCTGCATCCATCATATATTCTTATCCCGAACTGAAGTTATTTAATAGCATCACAATTGTGACTTGGTGAAATAAGGTTTTGACTTGGTAAAGAATGAAGGAGCATAGATAAAGTTTTAGTTACTTTGCACTAAACATCTGAAATCCGTGAAATTAGTTTTTAAAATATTGTTCATTTTTAGTCTTGCCGCAGGTAATCTCTGCCTGGCACAGGATTCTACACGGGTTAACAAAGCTTCCAAATCAGTTTCTAAACTGAGGAAAGCAGTTGATAATAATGATAATAAAGGGGTTGCTGACAGTTATGTAGGCATTGCCAATGATTATTATAATCAGGGAAATTATGCCAAGAGTGAAGAATTTTTGACCAAGGCCAGAAATCTCTATAAAGATCTTAACGATAAAAAGAATCTCGAAATTGTAACCAGAAAAATTGCCCAGTCACAGGAAAAACAGAAAAAAATAGTCCCTGCGATCAGCAATTACAGCATGGCAGCTGAAATGAGTTTTGATGAAAAAAGCAGGACTGTCAATTCAAATGATGCGGCAAGACTGTCTGCACCTTCAGTAGAAAGGAAGGCAGATGCTATCCAGAGTAATATCAATATCAGTCTGAAAGAAAAAGATAAAAGTGCTGTGGCGGAAGGGTACAGCCAGATGGCAGAAGTTAATATTCAGCAGAATAATATTCCCAAGGCAGAAGAAAACCTGAATAATGCCTATGTTTTTTCGAAAAAAGAAGCTCCCCAGCAGGCCTTGGAAATCAATCAGAAGCTTACCAATTTCTATGTTGAAAACAGGAAGTTTGATAAAGCCATTGAAGCGAAAAAAGAGGTCTTGAAAGAAGATTTTGTAAAAGAAAACTCACAGGAAAAAGTGAACCAGATCCAGGAACTTGCCGATATTTATATTAAAAAAAATGATCCTGAAGAAGCCATTACTCTCTTGAAAAATGCCTACGGAATTGCTTTGGATAAAGGACATACACTGGAAGCCCAGAAAAGCGTGAAAAGGCTGGACAGCCTTTATAATATATCAGGAAATACCGATGCTTCGGTAACATTGTACCGTGATTTCCTAGGAAAACTTCCGGATCTTGTTTCCAAAGACAGAAGCCTGATTGATAATAAGATTCTTGAAGATACAGAACAGAGAATATCACAGCTGGAAAAAGAAAAACAGCTTAAAGATGAACTGATCCGTAAGAAAAATGTTTTTAATTACGGCCTGATCGGAGCGTTAATCCTGCTTACAGGTCTGGTATTCTTCATTTTCAGAACCCTGAAGAAAGTTCAGATCAAAAATAAAAAGATCGCCCTGCAGTCGCTGAGACGCGAAATGAATCCCCATTTTATTTTCAACAGCTTAAACAGTGTCAATCATTTTATTGCAACGAATAATGAACTGGAAGCCAATCAGTATCTGACCAAATTTTCAAAGCTGATGCGGGGTGTAATGGAAAATTCTGCTGAAGATTTTATTCCTTTTCAACAGGAACTCGACCTGCTTCAGAACTATCTGGCCCTGGAAAAGACCCGTTTTTCAGATAAATTCGATTATGAAATCGATACAGATGACAATTTAAATGTACAGAGCCTTAAGATTCCGGGAATGCTGGTTCAGCCGTTCCTTGAAAATGCAGTATGGCACGGTCTCCGCTACAG
This sequence comes from Chryseobacterium vaccae, assembly GCF_009602705.1. Classification (NCBI taxonomy): domain Bacteria; kingdom Pseudomonadati; phylum Bacteroidota; class Flavobacteriia; order Flavobacteriales; family Weeksellaceae; genus Chryseobacterium; species Chryseobacterium vaccae. Next base: position 4,653,037 of record NZ_VSWH01000001.1, read on the forward strand.
AACCGAAAAAGGATTTTTAAAATTAAGTTTCCAAAAAGAAGAAGCTCATTTAAAGATCACCATTGAAGACAACGGAATCGGTATTGAAGAAAGCAAAAAGCAGAAAACCGAGCACCAGAAGACCAGGGAAGGCCGCGGAATGAAAAATACACTCGAAAGAATAAGGCTTCTGAATGATCTTTATAAAAAAGACATTACCTGCTCCATCAAAGACAAAGAAAATAGCAGTGGAGTAGTGGTGACTATTAAAATCAACCTTATTTAAAACATAAACCCCGATGAAAAAAAATAGAGTATTGATATTGATCTCCTTATGGACTGGAATCTTATACGGACAGCAAATTGACGATACCCGGTATGAAAATATTGTAAAAAGCCTGAAGCTGGATAAAACCAAAATCAAAGAAGAACTCTGCACAGAAAAGAAAATGCCGAATGCCGAAAATTCTTACATTGTGGTTGTCCCGGTTGTGGTGGAACAGGATGAAGAAGACTATGTTTTTACAGTACAGAACTATATTTTAATTACTGATGAAAAAGGGGTTATAAAAAATAAATATTTAGATCCTGAGGAAATTTCTTCTGATGCTATATACTTAAGAAATTTTGGGATAGATACGGGATTGTATAATCTCAATACCAATATCCGTGCGTTTGGAGTGATAGCCGATTTTGCAGGCAGCAGCAAACCGAATCCATATGCTTCAGGAAGAATGTCAATGTATTATCCCGAAGGAAAAACGCTTAAAAAAGTTCTCAATCAGTTTGAAATGTATTCCACCCATGGGGAATGGGATACCCGATGCAATGGTGAATTTGAAGATAATCACTCGTTTATTGTTCTTGATAAAGCAAAGACCAATAATTTCACAGACCTGAAAATTAAAACTATTTCCGTGAAGACCGTTAATACAGATGTCAACGGAGAATGTAATGAAAAGGAAACCTCCAGAACAACTTATAAAATTTTAAAGTTGAGGGGTGGGAAATACCAATAGAAAAACTTTATTTCAGGGTCGATTTTTTATAATCTGATTTTTTCTGTAACCAAATGGAAACAGAAATTGTCTATATATAAAACTTGATCCCAATGAACACCCCTAACAAAACAGCCCGGCTGGCAGGATTTATTTATCTTATAGTAATGGCAGCCGGTTTCTTCAGTTTAATGTATGTTCCGTCTCAGCTTATAAACTGGGAAGATTCCCGGATTACATTTCAGAATATTTCTTCCTCTCCGCAACTGTTCAGATTAGGAATTGCAGGAAGTATGATCTGCTATATTGCGTTTATGCTCTTACCTCTGGTTTTATACAGATTATTAAAAAATGTAAATGAAACCCACGCCCGGCTGATGGTTATTTTTGCATTGATGAGTGTTCCCATATCATTTCTCAATCTGCAAAGCCGGTTTTCTGTGCTTACCATTATTGAAGGTGCTGATTATCTTAAAGGAGTTAATGCAGAACAGCTCCAGTCCCAGGTAATGCTCCTTCTTAACAGCTATAACAAAGGGATCTTAATTGTCCAGATGTTTTGGGGGCTTTGGCTTTTGCCATTTGGCTATCTGGTCTACAAATCTGGTTTTCTGCCAAAATTTTTAGGAGTTTTCTTAATACTGGGATGTGTGGGATATGTTGCCAATGTTTTTGCCAGAACCTTAATTCCGGATTTTTCTGCTTATCCTGTATCCAGTTATATTACTCTCCCCGCTTCCATAGGGGAAATAGGAACTGGATTATGGCTGCTGATCTTAGGCGTGAGGAATAAAAATTAACTAACTGATAAAACAATCGATCATGAATAACTCCATACATTTTGAAGAAACCTCTGTCAATATAAAAATTATTCTTGCCGGGCTCTGGACTTCTGCCACCCTGTGTTATCTTTATGGAGACTATTTTGAACTCTATATTCCCGGGAAGGCAAAGGGCTTAGTTGAAGGAACGAATCTACTGGATAGTCCTGTAAAGCTGTTTATGGCCGCTGTTGTACTGGCACTTCCCGCGGTAATGGTTTTTCTCTCTCTGATGTTGAAGGCAAAAATCAACAGGATATTCAACATTATTCTGGGAATATTTTTTACCGCCATAATGCTGCTTATTGCTGCGACTTCATTAACAGCCTGGCGCGCATTCTATGTTTTTCTGGCCTTATTGGAAAGTTTCATCACTATCCTGATTGTATGGAAGGCATGGAAATGGAAAAAAATATAGGTTTCTGTGGTGATTTTTGTTGACAGATTGTGTGACTGGCCAAATATTCCTAATTTTACTTTAAACAAATCCTTTAGGCCTGTTTAAATGAAAATAAAAGCTGTAATTGTAGACGACGAAATCATTGCACGAGAAGTTCTGAGAAGCTATCTCACCAAATATTGTCCGCAGGTGGAAATTCTCGGGGAAGCTGAAAATATAAAAGAAGCCGTTCCGCTGATTACAGAAACGCAGCCACAACTCGTGTTCCTGGATGTTGAAATGCCTTTCGGAAACGCTTTTGATGTACTGGAGGCTACCAAAGAATTTTCCTACGAAACCATATTTATTACTGCATTTTCACAATATTCACTGCAGGCCCTTAATAAATCGGCGAGCTATTACATTTTAAAACCCATCGATATTCAGGAGCTCATTCTGGCTGTCAACAAAGTTGTAGAAAGTCTTGAAAAGAAAGAAGAGCTCAACCGGAATAAAATTCTCCTCGAAAACTTAAAATTGAAACCGGAAAAACAACAGCTTATCCTGCCGACCCTTCAGGGGTTCGATGTGGTAAAAACAGAAGATATTGTAAGACTACAGGCAGACGGAAACTTTACCCAGGTTTATCTTACCGACGGTTCAAAGAAAATGGTTTGCAGATTCCTGAAGCATTTTGACGATCTGCTGGAAAGCCCGTTTGTAAGAGTTCATCGTTCTCATATCATCAATACCGGTTTTGTAAAATCTTATCATAAAAGTGGAACTGTAATGCTTGCTGACCATACTGAAATTGAGGTCTCCGGAAGCTTTAAAGATAACTTTCTAAAGGTGTTTTCCTAGAATTTACCGTTTTTTAACAGCCTGAAGGCATTATTTTTGAAGGTTTTTTCGTAACAACACAAAATTTCTGATTATGAAAACGCTTCACAAGATTGCCGTTCCCGTTTCGCTGGGTGTTTTGGGACTGATTATTTTCACTTCCTATTCGGTAGGAATTCCGAAAGGAGCAGCGGCTGTTAAAAATTTTGATGCCAAAAAATACCTCGGAAGATGGTATGAAATAGCCCGTTTCGATTACCGATTTGAAAAAAATATGGACAACGTTACGGCAGAATATTCAGAAAACCCTAATGGCAGTATCAGCGTAAGAAATAAAGGCTATAATTATCTTAAAAAAGAATGGAAAGAATCCGTTGGAGAAGCCCGTTTTGTAAAAGATAAAACCGAAGCCCGGCTGAAAGTCTCATTTTTCAAACCAATCTGGGCCGGTTATAACGTCATAGACATTGATGAAGACTATCAATATGCATTAGTGGCAGGAAGCAGCCTCAAATACCTTTGGATTCTGTCCAGAACCACTACAATCCCGGAAAGCATCAGACAGCGTTTCATAGAAAAAGCAAAAAGAATAGGATATAATACTGATGAACTCATCTGGGTAAAGCATAACCAATAGTTAAAAAAGCTGAGGTCTCTCAGCTTTTTTTGTTTTTATTTTCCGATATATTCTTTCCATTCTTCAAAACGGTGATCGATAACCTGCTTCATCAGATCATAGTTTTCGTAGGTATCTTCAATGTGATAAAACGTTTCATATTCGTAATCATTTTCCTCTGCCTTGGTATCAAAAAGATTAACGTAGTCATCCGCAAATGAGCTGTATTGATTTCCGAAATCCGTATCATCGGCATAATAATCTTTTGCAAAGAGATTTCCAAGGTCATTCAGGTCGTGTTCAGAAAATTTCCCGTCGCAGGAATCCATAATAAATTCAGCTCCGGTGATCTCTCTGCGTTTTACCTTTTCAATTTCCTCTTTTCCATCTTCTTTCAGTTCATCAGAGATCAGATCGTTGTTAATGCACCAGTTCAGGAACATTCCTGTATGTGTTGCTCCGTTTTTCTCAGGAAGACCTTCCGGAAAATCACCGCCGTAATGCCATGAAGCATCATCGTATTTTGACATAGTCTTTAATTATAGTTATAACCAATTTTCGTCAAAAATAGAAAAAATCAATTTATATTGCTGCAGCCGCAGATTTTTCCGTCATTTGCAGAACAATTTTTCTCAAGAATATACGATATGCAAAAAGCTGTTCTGATCACCATCGGCGATGAAATCCTTTCCGGAAACACGGTAGATACCAATTCTAATTTTATCGCTGCAGAACTCAAAAATATAGGAATTCAGGTTTCACAGATCTTTACGATTTCCGATGAAATTGATACTATTAAAAATACATTAAGCACTGCTTTTGACCTGGGTGAACTTATCATTACAACAGGTGGTTTAGGTCCTACAAGAGATGATAAGACCAAAAAAGCACTGGCAGAATTTTTCAATGACGAAATTGCACTGGATGAGGTAACATTTGAGCACCTTAAAGCCTATATGGAAAAACGTGGCCGTATTGATATTCTTGAACGCAATAAAGAACAGGCCTTTGTCCCTACAAAATCCGTTGTTTTTCAAAACCATTTCGGAACGGCTTCCTGTATGATGATGGAGCAGGATGGAAAGCTGTGTTTCAGTCTTCCCGGAGTTCCTTATGAAGTAAAACCGCTGATCAAAGACCAGATTATTCCTTATTTGAAAGAGAAATTCAATCTTGACTATATCCATACAAGAATTGTTTCTGTGGTGGGAATTCCCGAGAGCATCCTTGCAGACATGATTGAAGATTGGGAATTGGCCCTTCCTGAAAACCTTTCTTTATCTTATTTACCTGTAGGAACCCGTGTAAAACTGAGACTGACGGCTTCCGGAAGTGATGAAGAAGTCTTAAAACAGCAGACCGAAAATGAAATTCAGAAACTTCTACCTTTGGTGGGAGATCATGTAATTGCTGTTTCAGAAGATAAGATTGAAAAAATCCTGGCAGAAATTCTTACTGAAAGAAAACTGACCATCTCCACCGCAGAAAGCTGTACAGGAGGAGAGCTGGCAAAGATGATCACATCCAATCCGGGAAGCTCAGCCTATTTCCCAGGCGGAATCGTTACCTATGCCACAGAAAAGAAGATTGAGATCTTAAATGTTTCAAAGGTTACCGTAGATCAGTTCACAGTGGTAAGTGAGCAGGTAGCACAGGAAATGGCGAAAGGATGTCAGCAGTTATTCAATACAGATATTGCCTTATCTACAACAGGGGTGGCAGGTCCCGGAAAGGGAGAGGATGGCAAAGAAATTGGAACGGTTTATTATACTATTCAGCTTCATGATCAGCAGGTAACTTCCAGGCTGTATATGCCTCATCTGGAAAGACTTGATTTTATGAATTTTGTTTCCCAGAAGATTATTCAGGATCTGGTGGGACTTTTGATAGAACATTAAATTTTTAATTTTTTTTTAATTAAAATAAATATCATTTTTCACGCTTTTTGAGCTCTGTTTTATAAATTTCAAAACGTGGAAAACTCAAAACAGATTTTTCAGACCGACAGTAAAAAACGCTGGAAAAGCGTACAGTGGGGAAGTCGTATTTTTATCTTCATTGCGGTATTGCTTTTTCTTGCTTTAGGGCTGATGATGAAACTGGATAAAAGCCCAAAACTTCCTTTTAAAGAAGATTATAAAGCAGTAATTACTGCCAGTAAACCTTATCTCCAGGAAAACAGAATTTCTAAAGAATACAAAGGGTTCAGAAGCTTTATTTTTGAAAAAACAATGCATACCAGCCTTGCCAAAATTGAAAAGGCGCGTGCAGAAAGACGTAAAAATCAAAATCTCAGCTGGTCCCGGTTTCCGGGAGGAATCCGTTCTGCGTTTTATGTTGCCTGGGATCCGCAGTCGCTGATGTCTTTAAAAAGAAACATTAGACATATCAATCTGGTATTTCCGGAATGGTTTTTCCTCGATCCTAAAACGGGAGATTTAAAAACCAATGTCGATCCGGAGGGCTACAAAGTCATCAGAAGAACCAGTGTGGCGGCTATGCCTATTCTGAGTAACAACTTCCAGCAGGAATTTCATTCTGAAGGATTGGGCAAAGTTCTGAAAGACCCTCGGAAAAGAAGCCAGCTGATCCGGAAAATAACGCAGCAGTGTCTGAAACTTCATTTCAAAGGAATTAATATTGACTTTGAAGATATGAATCTGGATTCTGATGAGCCGCTTATTGCCTTTATGAAAGAGCTGTCAGAAACTTTCAAAAAAAACGGACTGCTTGTTACCATGGATATTATGACGGATAATGACGATTATAATATTCAGAAACTGAATCCTTACGTAGATTATTTCGTCCTGATGGCTTATGATGAATATTCAGCTGATAGTGATGCCGGTCCTGTTTCTTCACAGAAATGGATTGAAGCGCAGACTGATAAGATCTTAAAGAAAACATCTCCCGACAAAATTATCCTCGGATTGGGAGCTTACGGCTACGACTGGAGTACAAATAAAGATGACAACACCTCTGTTACTTATATGCAGGCAATCACCAAAGCCAGCGCAAGTAAGGCTGTGATGAACTTTGGCGACAATACTTTTAATCTCAATTATTCCTATACCGATTCTAAAAATAATACCCACACTGTATTTTTCAACGATGCAGCTTCTATTTTCAATACGATGCGTTATTCCTCAGAATATCCGTTGGCTGGAACAGCACTCTGGAGACTGGGAAGTGAAGACAGCAGAGTTTGGAATTTTTATGATAAGAACCTTACCCTTTCCGGGCTCTCAACATTAAATTTAAAAACACTGGAAAATGTAAAAGGGCAGACTATGGTAGACTATATTGGTGACGGGGAAGTACTGGATGTTCTGAATACCCCTCACGACGGAAAGATCGCCCTTGAAATTGATCCGAAAGAAAAGATCATCACCGATGAAAATTATGTAACCTATCCAAGTTCCTACGAAGTGAAAAAATATGGTGAAGCGCCCCAGAAAGAGCTTGTTCTCACCTTTGATGATGGCCCGGATGAAACGTATACTCCTCAGATACTTGATGTTTTATCCAAATACCATGTCCCTGCAGCCTTCTTTCTTGTAGGTCTGAATGCCGAAAAGAATCTTCCACTCGTTAAAAGAATCTATCGCGAAGGTCATGAGATCGGGAATCATACCTTTACCCATGAAAATGTGGCTAAAGTAAGCCCTGAGCGAGCCCTGCTTGAACTTAAGCTCACCAGACTTCTGATAGAATGTGTGACAGGTCACAGCACCATCTTATTCAGAGCACCTTATAATGCAGATTCCGAACCTACTACACCGGAAGAGATTATTCCTGTTGCCTTGGCAAGACAGCAAAACTATCTGGATATAGGCGAAAATATAGACCCCGAAGATTGGCAGCCGGGAATAAAAGCAAATGAAATTATACAAAGAGTAATGACAGGATTAAAACAGCAGCGGGGAAATATTGTGCTGCTTCATGATGCGGGAGGAGAAACCAGAGAAGAAACCGTAAAAGCTCTTAAAATTTTAATTCCGACATTACAAAAGCAAGGATATCATTTCACCAATCTTGCCAGTATTTTACATAAAAGCAAAAGCGAACTGATGCCAGAAATTCCTAAAACTAAATCCTATTACATCATGCAGCTCAATCTCGTACTGGCAACTGTAATCTACGGAATAAGCCATTTTCTGGTAGCGCTTTTCACCATCTTTATTATTCTGGGGCTTATCAGACTGATTTTGATGGCTTATTGGGCCCTTAAAGAACGAAAAAAAGAAAAAAAACTAGGTGGATTCCCTGTATTGGATTCTTATCCTAAAGTATCCATCATTGTTCCAGCCTACAACGAAGAAGTGAATATTGTTTCTTCCCTGAACAGCCTGTTAAAGCAAACCTACCCGAATTTCAATATTATTATGGTAGATGATGGAAGTAAGGATTCAACCTATGAAAGAGCAAAAGAAGCGTTTCCGGATCATCCGCAGCTGAAAATTTTTGCCAAAACAAACGGAGGAAAAGCTACCGCCCTTAATTTTGGAATTGCACAGACCAATGCTGAATATGTAGTCTGCATTGATGCAGATACCAAATTACAGAAGGATGCCGTAAAATATATGATCGCAAGATTCCTTAATTCAGCTCCTGAAGAAAAAATTGCAGCCGTAGCGGGGAATGTAAAGGTGGGAAATAAAGTAAACTGGCTGACCAGATGGCAATCGATAGAATATACTACCAGTCAGAATTTTGACAGGCTGGCGTATGCGAACATTAATGCCATTACCGTAATCCCCGGAGCTATTGGCGCATTTAAAAAGTCGGTGATAGCAGAGATCGGAGGATATTCTTCAGATACTTTGGCTGAAGATTGCGATCTAACGGTGAAAATTCTGAAAGCCGGATATACCGTAGCCAATGAAAACAGAGCCTTTGCTGTGACGGAAGCTCCTGAAACCGTAAAACAGTTTTTAAAACAGCGTTTCAGATGGACCTACGGAATTATGCAGATGTTCTGGAAACAGCGCCAGACTTTCCTTAATCCGAAATATAAAGGACTAGGATTGTGGGCGATGCCTAATATTCTGCTGTTCCAGTATATTATTCCGTTCTTTTCGCCTTTGGCTGATCTGATGATGTTTTTCGGAATTCTCTCCGGAAATGGAGAGAAAATCTTTACCTACTATCTGATTTTCCTTTTGGTGGATGCTTCGTTAGCTTTAATAGCATTTATCATGCAGCGGGAAAAATTAACCGGGCTGTTGTATGTAATTCCGCAGCGCTTCGGATACAGATGGCTGATGTATATTGTCTTATTTCGAAGCTTAAGAAAAGCATTGAAAGGAGAAATGCAGTCGTGGGGATTCCTGAAAAGAACCGGAAACGTAAAAGAGGTGGTTACTTCGTGATATTTATTTAAATTTGTTTCACATATAAGTAACAAACTTTAAAAAAAATATACTTATAGCATAAATTGTTATCATAATGAAAAAATTAACGCTTTCTTTGTTTTTACTGGCGGGCGTGTGTTCACAGACTACGCTGAATGCACAGGCAAAAGCCGTTAAAACAGCAGCAAACAGCACTGATAAAGGCTTAGACATCAGCCTTATGGATACTTCAGTTCGTCCGCAGGATGATTTTTACAACTATGTGAGCGGAACCTGGATGAAAACCGCTAAAATCCCTTCCGATAAACCAACCTGGGGAAGTTTCAACAAATTGGGTGAAGATACGGATAACAATTCCATGACGATCCTGAACTCTCTTCTGAAAGATAAATTTGCAGAAGGAAGCGAAGGGAAGAAAATCCAGGATCTGTATGCAAGCTACATGAATATGCAGAAGAGAAATGCAGACGGAATCAAGCCTATTCAGGAATATCTGAGTAAAATTGATGCAGTTAAGAATATGTCAGATCTTCAGAATTACCTGGCATCTGCTACAAAAGAGGGCGAAAATCTTTTCTACGGATGGGGAGTATATGCAGATTTGAAAGACTCTAATATGAACGCTGTTTACTTAGGCGAAGCTTCTCTTGGTTTAGGAAGAGACTACTATCAGAAAGTAAACGAAAAAAATACAGAAGCTATTGCTGAATATCAGAAATATGTAGCTTCTATGCTGAAAGAATTAGGCTATAAAAATGCTGATGCTACCGCAAAAGGAATCGTTGATTATGAAAAAAGCATTGCAAAAACCTATCTGACAAACGAGCAGAGCCGTGATAATACCCTTCAGTACAATCCTCAGACGATGGCTGAACTTTCAACACTGGTAAAGGGAGTTGATCTTCCTTCTTATCTTAAAAAAGTAGGGGTAAATACAGACAGAGTAATCATTGGGGAATTAGGATATTATAAAAACTTTGATAAACTGGTAAATGCACAGAACCTTCAGGTTATTAAAGACTACCTTAAGTTCCACATGATCAGCGGAAATGCTTCTTATCTGAGTGAGAAACTGGGCGACATGAAATTTGCTTTCTATGGCAAATATTTAAGAGGCCAGCAGGAACAAAGAGCATTGAATAAAAGAGGTTTTGAGCTGATTAACGGTAATCTGGGAGAAGCATTCGGTAAACTGTATGTAGAGAAATACTTCCCTGCAGAAGCTAAAGCCCAAATGGTAGAACTTATCGATTACTTAAAGAAAAGCTTTGTAGTTCACATCAACAACTTAGCCTGGATGTCATCAACAACCAAGGAAAAAGCCCTTAAGAAGCTGAACAAATTTACCGTGAAAGTTGCTTATCCAGATAAATGGAAAGACTATTCAAAATTAGAAATCATTCCTGAATCAAAAGGAGGTACTCTATATAAAAACCTTCAGAGCATCAGCAAATGGCAGTATAACAGAGAGCTGGCTAAAGTAGGAAAACCTGTAGATAAAACAGAATGGGGAATGACTCCGCAAACTGTAAATGCTTACTACAACCCGGTATACAACGAGATCGTATTCCCTGCCGCTATCCTTCAGCCGCCATTCTTCAACCCTAAAGCAGATGCAGCTGTGAATTTTGGTGGAATCGGTGCAGTAATCGGACACGAAATGAGCCACGGATTTGATGATTCAGGCGCTCAGTTTGATGCAGACGGTAACCTTGTTGACTGGTGGACCCCTGAAGATAAGGCAAACTTTGAAAAAGCAACAAAAGCTCTTGCTGCTCAATACGACAAATATGAGCCTGTAAAAGGAACTTTTGTAAACGGTACTTTCACCAACGGTGAAAATATTGCAGACTTAGGTGGGGTAAACATCGCTTACGACGCCCTTCAGATGTATCTGAAAGATAAAGGAACCCCGGGAAAAATCAGTGGATTCACTCAGGATCAGAGATTCTTCCTGAGCTGGGCTACTGTATGGAGAACATTATCCAGCGAGAAATACCTGATTAATCAGGTGAAAACTGACCCACACTCTCCGGGATATTTCAGAAGCTTTGGTCCGCTAATTAATGTTGATGCTTTCTACAAAGCATTCGATGTGAAAAAAGGAGATAAATTATATAAAACTCCGGAAGACAGAATCAAAATCTGGTAAACATACTCAACCGCTCAGTAATGGGCGGTTTTTGTTTTTTTAGGTATTAGGTATTAGGTATTAGGTATTAGGTGGGGGCTAATTTGTAATAAACGTTTCTTATTTAAATTAACTAATGAATTTGAAACTACAAACTTGCTTTTCTGTCATTTACTATTATAAATTGAAGGGTTGCTATATTCAAGAGGAGTGGGCTTTAGTCCGCTCACCTTATATTGTATTATTGATCCTATTCTGGGCTTTAGCCCACTTTTTCAATAAATATTCCATTCCATCGACCTTATCCAGGATTTAAAAATATTGATTTTAGAAGTGAATTTACATCATCATGTAACAAACTATAAATCAGGATATACCTATTAAGAAATGGATACCAATGAAAAAGCTGATATTTTCTTTATCTCTGATAACAGGGATCTCTGCACAGAATACAATGAATGCACAAACTAAAACGGCTAAAACAGCAGTTAATCATACAGAGAAAGGTTTAGATCTCGCAGCAATAGATCCTTCGGTTCGCCCACAGGATGATTTTTATAATTATGTGAACGGAACATGGATGAAAACAGCGAAAGTTCCTGCCGATAAACCGGCTTGGGGAAGTTTTGACAAATTAGCAGAGGATACGGATAATAATTCCATGATAATTCTGAACTCTCTTCTGACAGATAAGTTTGCTGAAGGAAGTGAAGGTAAGAAAATTCAGGACCTGTATGCCAGTTACATGAATATGCAGAAGAGAAATGCGGATGGAATTAAACCTATTCAGGAAAAGCTTAATAAAATTGATGCCATCAAAAATCTTACTGATCTTCAGAACTATCTGGCTTCTGTTACAAAAAGTGGAGAAAACAATTTCTATGGATGGTCTGTAAGTGCAGATCGTAAAAATTCTAAAATGAATGCTGTTTATTTGGGAGTTCCATCTTTAGGGCTTCTAGGAAGGGATTATTACCAGAAAATCAATGAAAAAAATACAGAAGCTCTTACTGAATACCAGAAGTATGTCGCATTGATGTTAAAAGAATTAGGATATACCAATCCGGATGCCGCTGCAAAAGGAATCGTTGATTATGAAAAAAGCATTGCAAAAACCTATTTAACAAACGAGCAGAGCCGTGATAATACCCTTCAGTACAATCCTCAGACGATGGCTGAGCTTTCAGCACTGGTAAAAGGAATTGATATTCCTGCCTATCTTAAAAAAGCAGGCGTAAATACAGATAAAGTTATTATTGGAGAACTGAATTACTACAAAAATCTGGATCAGTTAATAAATGCCCCAAATATTCAGGTGATTAAAGATTACATGAAATTTCATCTGATTAATGGGAATGCAACTTATCTAAGTGAAAAGCTGGATACTATTAATTTTAACTTTTATGGAAAATACTTATTCGGTCAGCAGGAACAGAGAGCATTGGATAAAAGAGGACTTGAATTGATTAACAGAAATATAGGAGAAGCTTTCGGTAAATTATATGTTGAAAAATATTTTCCGGCCGAATCTAAAGCCCAGATGGTTGAACTGATTGATTATTTAAAGAAAAGTTTTGCGGTTCACATCAAAAACTTGACATGGATGTCAGCCGCCACCAAAGAGAGAGCCATGGATAAGCTCAATAAGTTTAGTGTAAAAGTGGGCTATCCGGATCAATGGAAAGACTATTCAGCATTAGAAATTATTCCGGGAAGTACCTTGTATAAAAATCTTCAGAATATTGCTGAATGGAATTATAATAAGAAACTGGAAAAAATAGGAAAACCCGTTGACAAATCAGAATGGGGAATGACACCGCAAACTGTAAATGCCTATTATAGAGCTGTAAACAATGAAATTGTATTTCCTGCAGCCATTCTTCAACCTCCGTTCTTTAATCCTAAAGCTGATGCAGCAGTAAATTTTGGTGGGATAGGAGCCGTTATCGGTCACGAAATAAGCCATGGGTTTGATGATTCAGGAGCTCAGTTCGATGGAGACGGAAATCTGGTAGACTGGTGGATGCCTGAAGATAAAGCCAATTTTGAGAAAGCTACAAAAGCACTTGTCGCCCAATATGACAAGTATGAGCCTGTGAAAGGATCTTTCATCAACGGAACCCACACTAACGGAGAAAACATTGCCGATCTAGGTGGTGTAAATATTGCTTACGATGCCTTACAAATGTATTTAAACGATAAAGGGAATCCCGGAAAAATCAGTGGGTTTACCCCTGAACAAAGATTTTTTATGAGCTGGGCTACCATCTGGAAAACCAAAGCACCAGAAAAATACCTGCTTCTTCAGATAAAGATTGATAAACATTCTCCTGGATACCTTAGAAGCTTTGCCCCGTTGATTAATATTGATGCTTTCTACAAAGCCTTCGATGTGAAAAAAGGAGATCAGCTATATAAAGCTCCTGAAGATCGAATCAAAATCTGGTAAACATACCCAACCGCTCATTAATGGGCGGTTTTTGTTTTTTTAGGTATTAGGTATTAGGTATTAGGTGGGAGCTAATTTGTAATCATTTCATCAGCTTTAACCAAAATGAACATTCACATCAATCTCCATAATATTTTTATCTCTATACCCATAAATCTTCAAACTCAAGATGTAGACTTGTTATCATTTATGAATTATCGCTCATTATTTATTATTAAAGTTCGTATATTTGATCAGTTTGTGTACAATCAAAAATTATCTTTAATGAAAAAGCTAAATATTGGAATACTGGCCCTTTCGGGTATTGTATTTTTAAATTCGTGCGGTACGGCTAAAACGGCTGGAACAGAAAACAAAACTGAAACTACAGCTGCCGTTGCAGAACCGGTAAAAGGAAAAATGAAAGAGGAAGGGATTAATTTATCTTATATGGATAAAAGTATCCGCCCGCAGGATGACTTTTTTAGCTATGTGAACGGAAATTGGGTGAAAACTACTCAGATTCCTTCAGATAAAGCAAGTTGGGGGTCTTTCAATGCGTTGAGAGAAAATGTGGATGATGCTTCCCTTGATATTCTGAACAAAATTTTATCCGAAACTTACACAGAAGGATCAGAAGGACAGAAAATTCAGAATCTGTACGCATCTTTTATGGATGTAAATAAAAGAAATGCAGACGGGCTGGCTCCGATTAAAGCAGATCTGGCAAAGATTGATGCCATTAAAAACCTTAATGACCTTCAGAAATATCTTCTTGAAGCTACAAAATTGGGAGACAACTCTTTCTATGGATGGAGAGTAAGTGCGGATATGAAGAATTCTACCATGAATGCAGTATATCTTGGCGGTCCTGATCTAGGATTGGGAAGAGATTATTACCAAAAAGTAAATGATGCCAATACAAAAACATTAGCAGAATACCAGACCTACGTAGGAAAGCTGTTTGATGTTTTGGAAAATAAGAATTCCGCACAATCGGCTCAGAATGTGGTGGCTTTTGAAAAGCAGCTTGCCAATTATTTGCTGACTTTGGAGCAGAACAGAGATGCCAACCTTAGATATAACCCTAAAAATGTATCCGAACTGTCAGGTATCGTTAAGAACATCAACCTTGCACAATACCTGAAAGATGCTGGAGTAAATACAGATCGTGTTATCATTGGTGAACTGAAATATTATCAGAATATGGATCAGTTCCTGACAGAGAAAAATCTTCCGCTATTAAAAGACTACCTGAAATATCACCTGATCAACGGGAATGCCAGCAATCTTGATGACAAACTTGAACAGATCAGATTTGATTTCTATTCCAAATATCTTCAGGGGCAGAAAGAACAGCGCCCGATGAACAAAAGGGGGCTTGCTCTTGTGAATAGTGTGCTGGGAGAAGCTTTCGGGAAATTATATGTTGAAAAATACTTTACTCCTGAAGCAAAAGCTCAGATGGAAACCTATATTGACTACCTTTTAAAATCATTCAAAACGCATATTAATGATATAGACTGGATGTCTCCGGCTACCAAAGTAAAAGCTCAGGAAAAACTTTCTAAATTTACGGTTAAGATCGCCTATCCTGACAAATGGAAGGATTACACAAAGTTAAAAGTGGAGTCTCCAAAACAGGGAGCTACATTATATTCAAACCTGCAGAATGTTTCGGCATGGCAGTATCAGAGAAGCTTAGATAAAGTAGGAAAACCTGTTGATAAAACAGAGTGGGGAATGTCTCCGCAAACGGTAAATGCTTACTATAGCGGATCAAACAACGAAATTGTATTCCCTGCAGCAATCCTTCAGCCTCCTTTCTATAACCCGAAGGCAGATGCCGCAGTTAATTTCGGAGGAATCGGAGCAGTAATCGGTCACGAAATCTCCCACGGATTTGATGACAGCGGCTCCCGATTTGATGGCGACGGAAACCTGAATAACTGGTGGACAGATCAGGACCGTAAAAACTTTGATGCAAAAGTAGGACAGCTGGCAGCCCAATACAGCGCTTATGAACCCGTAAAAGGAAGTTTCGTGAACGGTAAATTCACAAGCGGTGAAAATATTGGTGACCTGGGTGGAGTAGCGGTTGCATACGACGCCCTTCAGATGTATCTTAAAGATAAAGGAAATCCGGGCAAGATCAGCGGATTTACTCAGGATCAGAGATTCTTTATGAGTTGGGCAACCGTATGGAGAACAAAAGCTACAGATCAGTTTATGATCAATCAGGTGAAGACAGATCCTCACTCTCCGGGAGTTTTCAGAGCATTTGGGCCGCTGGTTAATCAGGATGCATTTATCAAAGCATTTGATATTAAACCTGGAGACAAAATGTACAAAGCCCCACAGGACAGAATAAAAATTTGGTAAGACCTGCCAAAAAATTGTTAGAAAATAAAAACGCATCAGAAATGGTGCGTTTTTATTTTATTTTTCATAGTTTAGTGACAACATAACAAGATGATATTCCGTTATAATATAATTGGTTAAATTAAATATTTCAAGAAAAATCTTGACAAAATTTTGTATGTTACAGTTTTTTTTTAAATTTAAACATTGGATTAGTAATTTATTGAGTATATCAGTAAATTGCTCTTAGACAGATCCTAATCAAAATCAGAAATCTCAAAATAATAATAATATGGCAATGTTTAATTATGGTGTTGGCGGAAACGAGGTAAAAGTAGACGCTAATGAAGCTATCCAGGAAATACAGGAAAATAAATCACTGATAGTAAGCCAGCTTACAACAGAAGAATCGTATACCCCTGAAATTGTAACAGGATTAAAAACCGTAGAAGATGTCTTCAGACATTTCCAGCCTTCTGTAGCGGTACAGCATGAAACAGAGGATGGCGGTATGGTAGAAGAAGAATTCCGTTTTCAGAATCTTGGGGACTTTACACCCAAAAGTCTTACCCAAAAATCAGATTATCTACAGCAGCTTAGCATGGAACAGGAGCAGTACAATAAAATCGTACGCCAGCTGAAAACCAATAAGATACTGCGTAATATGCTGGAGAACGATCAGACAAGAGCTGCGTTCATTGAAGTATTGAAAGAAGTGGCACAAGAACTTGAAAAATAATTACATTAAATCAAATCATGGATAGCAAATTACAAGCACAAGAAAGCCAGCAGCAGGGACAACAGCAGCAGCACTCCGGGCAGCCGAAGGGCAACCCGCTTGCAGAGCTTAATAAAATGGGAGGTTTTGGCTTTGTTGAATCCGTTGTAGACGGTATCGCCAATATGAACCCAACAAGAAAGGCAAGAAAAGAAATCTTCCTGAACGACTCCAATAAAGCAGAGGAAAGAAAAGAACTTCTCCAGAAAATTAACCTGTGGGTTAGCCTGTTGGAAGGAAACGAATCTGCAGATAAAATGGCCGATACTTGCAAGACAAAAGCTCAGGCCGCAGATCAGAATTTAAAAACCAATCTGAAAAATACACTCGATGCAGTCCGTATGCTGGAAACCAACTACAGAACAGTAGCTCAATTCTATAAAAATACAGAACTGGATAAAGTAGATAACGTAAGCATCGTTAACGCCAGCCTTGAACAGGTTTCAGATCTGGATAATCCACTGTTCATTGATGCTATTTCTGAAGAATTCAAAAATTACTATGACCGTTTAGACCTTAGAGATAACTACTCACTTCTTGCGATTCCTGGATATTTAGGATCCAATAAAGTGATTGAAAAATGGGCTAAGATCTGTAACGAGAACAAAGTAATGATGGTTACAGATTTCGCCAACCTTGATAAGCCGGATGATGTGGTAGATTTATTCCACTCTGCCAACCTTACAGGTGGTGAGCTTCACAGAAGTAACGTGATCATGACATGTAACTGGTTAGTGGGTAGAGGAAAAGCTGAAGAAGTAGGAGAAGAGGAAAACGTAGAACTTCCGCCTTCCACTTCATTAGCTGGAAAAATCCACAAAACACTGATGTCTCAGGTTGCAGCAGGTAAAAAACACGGTAACATCAACGAGGTAGATGCTGTAAAATTCGAATTGAAGAAAAGTGAAATTTCTCAGTTGGAAAAAATGGGACTTGTACCAATGGTTAATGAATATGGAAAGATCATGGCTTTCTCTGCGAAAACATTATTCACAGGAGATAACATTGGTCTTCAGACCTATTCCGTAGTTCGTGTATTCGACTATGTAACCAAAGTATTACTGGACTTCCTGAACAGAAGAGCTTTTGAAAACTGGAATGCCAAGAATGAAGATGATCTGAGAAGACAGATTGTAACATTCCTGGACAACATCAAAGGCCCGGATAAACTGATCGAAAAGTTCAAAATTGTTCGTTTTGAACAGGACAGAGTAAACAAAGACAGAGTATGGCTTGACATCCGTATGACGCCTTATTTCCCTACAAAAAGTTTCGTTATCAAACTAGACGGACACAAGGGTGATGATGGTAACGAATGGGATGCACAGTATACTCAGGAATAATTACAACCCAACTTTTAATAATAAAAACCGATGCATTTTTTACATCGGTTTTTTACTGCCAAATCACATGAAAATTAATATAACCTTAAAAACATATGCTCTCCCGGTAGCTGTAATGCTTGTTCTGACAGGCTGTGAAAAGAAATATCAAAGCCCTGATCATTATAAAATAGACTATTTTAAAAACGAACGCCAGGAAGGGAAAGCTTATATCATGAATGAAGAAGAATGTTTTGACGCCAGTGAACTGGTGGTCGGAAGTTCCTCTGTAAAACTGGTAGACAGTTCATCAGGGAGAGGAAAGCCGTTCTTTCTTTACCAGGTGAGAAACGGAAAAATCCTGAAAACAGTGAGAGATTCTGTCATGAACTATCCTTTCATGTTTTTATCTCACCAGAGGCTTAAGCTTAAAAATGATTCCATGTACGTCTATCTTAAGAGACTCGAAGGGTATACTCTGATCAGAAAAGACAGAAACCTTAACTACCAATGGCTGAAGGCAGCTCCGGTATATTCCATTAAAAAAGATAAATAATCAATGGCTGGAAGAAGGAAGCTGGAAGTTGCTTCTGATTATAGGTATAGAAAGACATTGTAAAATCAAAATACTATAAAAAAGATAAAGATAGATCAGCACTTATTATTGATGATATTTATAGCTCCCGGCTTCAATCCTTTATAAATCAAAATAAGTTTATCTTTGCATAACGGGAGTGTAGTTGTATATTAAGCTAAGCATTCCTTCAATTATTTAAACAGACTGAGGTTTTTGGAAAAAGATCATAAAAGTTCAGGCTTTCTCCATATTGGAAACAAGCTTTTAAACTGGTACAAGAAGAATGCAAGAGACCTGCCGTTCAGGCAGACGAAAGACCCTTACAAAATCTGGATCTGCGAAATTGTTTTTCAGCAGACGAGGATCAGTCAGGGGCTGGGTCATTATAATAGCTTTATTAAAAGATTTCCCGATGTAAAAACTTTAGCTGAAGCTGAAGAAGATGAGGTTCTGTTATACTGGAAAGGATTGGGATATTACTCAAGAGCAATCAATATCCATAAGGCCGCTCAGCAGATTATGAATGATTATCAAGGTACATTTCCGGAACAGTATGAAGAGATTTTAAAACTGAAAGGGGTGGGAAAATATACCGCCGCCGCTATTTCAAGTATTTGTTTTGGAGGAAGAATGCCAGCAGTTGACGGCAACTTTTACAGAGTATTGAGCCGTATTTTTGCAGATGATTTCGATATTTCCAGTTCAAAAGCCTTTACCTATTTTTCTGAACTGGCCTTCCTGATAATGCCTGAAAGTGCAGGCGACTTTAATCAGGCTATGATGGACATAGGTTCCGAAGTTTGTAAACCCAAGAATCCTCTTTGTGGGGAATGTCCTGTGAATGAAGACTGTCTAGCATTCTCTTTACAGAAAGTTTCTGATTTTCCGGTGAAGACCAAAAAAGTAAAAGCAGAAGACCTTGCTCTACAATACTATTTTGTGCACAGAAACGGACAGTTTTTAATTCAGCAGAGAAAAGAGGATTTTATCTGGAAGAAATTATTTGAGTTTTTACCAGAGCTCCCAGCGGAACTCAAACCCTTTATCAGAAACACAAAAACAATTTCCCATAAGCTGACCCACAAGAACCTGACCATTGAAATTACCGATGTAGAAGTAGTGTCTGAGGCGGCCTGGAATAGCTTTACAGAGCAGAATCAGTACATTGTCACAGACTTTGAAGCCTTTCATGAAAGGTCTTTTCCGAAGCCTTTGGAAAACTACATTCAAAACTCACTGAAAGACTGAAATTTGTCTTCCTAAATCTGAAATCTAATTTGTACTTTTGCAAAATGATTAAAAACGTCATTTTTATTTTCATCACGCTGCTTGTTGTTTCATGTGGGAAAGATTCGGTTCCCAAACCTTACGGAGAACTTCGTCTGGAATATCCTGCACCGAAATACCAGAAATTTGAAAGCAGCTGTGCTTATACCTTTGAATATTCAGACTTTGCATCATTAACACCCGCCAAAAAGCCGTGCTGGTATTATCTGAACTATCCGCAAATGAAGGCTAAGGTATTCGTAACCTATTACCCGATACAAAACGATTTCGCAGATCATATCAAGGAAGCCGAAAAAATGGTATACGAACATACCGTGAAAGCCAGTTCCATAGAAACCAAATCTTTTGAATACCCTGAAAAAAAGGTATACGGAAACTTCTATGAATTGAAAGGGCAGAGTGCTTCCAATCTTCAGTTTTACATTACAGACAGCACAAAACATTTTGTGACTGCTTATTTATACTTTAATACAAGACCAAAGCCGGATTCTCTGGCTCCCGCAGTGAACTATATCAAAAATGATATGAAGCACCTGCTGGATACTTTTGAATGGAAAAAATAAATTACTTTTAAAATACATTGAAAAATATATGAAACTTTTAGTTGTAGGAAGTGTTGCATTTGATGCAATCGAGACGCCATTTGGTAAAACAGATAAAATTTTAGGAGGTGCTGCCACATACATCAGCATTACTTCATCTATTTTAGGCGTTAAATCTGGTATTGTTTCTGTAGTAGGAGGAGATTTTCCACAGGAACATCTTGATATGTTCTCCGGAAGAGATGTGAACATCGAAGGAATTGAGATCGTAAAAGAAGGAAAAACGTTCTTCTGGTCCGGAAAATATCACAACGATCTGAACACAAGAGATACTTTAGCTACAGAAGTGAATGTTTTGGAAAACTTTGATCCGAAAATTCCAGATTCGATGCAGAATGCAGAGATCTTGCTGCTTGGAAACCTGCACCCGGGTGTTCAGCTTTCCGTATTGGAAAAAATGAATGAACGTCCTAAACTTGTGATCCTGGATACCATGAATTTCTGGATGGATACGGCTTGGGATATTCTGATGGATATGATTGCTAAAACAGATGTGATCACCATCAATGATGAGGAAGCAAGACAGCTTTCAGGAGAATATTCCTTAGTAAAAGCGGCTAAAAAGATCCACGAAATGGGACCTCAATATGTCATTATCAAAAAAGGAGAGCACGGAGCCCTTCTTTTCCACGACAGCAAAGTATTCGCTATTCCTGCGCTTCCGTTAGAAGAAGTTTTCGATCCAACCGGAGCCGGAGATACTTTCGCAGGAGGCTTTGCCGCTTATCTTGCTAAAAAAGGAAAATTTGATTTTGAGACCATGAAATCTGCATTAATCGTAGGTTCTGCCATGGCTTCTTTCACCGTTGAAAAATTCGGAACAGAAAGAATTCAGGAAGTAAATGAATCTGATATGTTCAGCAGATTGAGACAATTCAAAGAATTAACGACATTTGATGTTGAACTGCAATAAATAAGTCTTTTTAAGAAATATTTATAATAAAAAATTTAGTGTAATTCATTAAGAATTCTAAATTTGCAACTTGTTTAAAATAGTAAAATGACAAATAAACTAAAAATCACTTTTCTCCTTGGGATTTTCATGATGATATTCTCTTCAAACATGATAAATGCCCAGCTAAAACCAGGAGAATTAGTGGATGGTATTGCGGCTGTAATCGGAGATGAAATTGTTCTGGAATCTGATGTAAACGAACAGATGCACTACGCAAAACAGCAGGGAGCTTCTAATACGGATAAGTGTGAGTTCCTGGAAAATCTGATCAGCAATAAGCTTTTGGTATACGAAGCAAAAAAAGATACATTAATTGAAAACCGTTCTGCTGCCATTAAAGAGCAGGCGAATGCGAAATACCGTCAGCTTCTTTCTCAGTTCCCGGACGAAAAAACAATGTTAGCTGCCTATAAGTTCAGAAACGGATATGAAATGAAAAATGCGATCGAGAAGATCGATACTGACCAGTACTACGGGCAGGCAAAATATCAGCGTGTTACAGAAAAAGCAGACGTTACTCCTAATGAAGTAACAGACTTTTATAACCTATATAAAATGCAGCTTCCTGAGGTAAAAGATGAAATTTCTATGGCTCAGATTGTCATGTATCCTAAACTGACTGAAGCGCATAAAGATGACCTTATTAAACGTCTTAAGAAAATCAAACAGGATATCCTGGGCGGTGAAACTTTTGAAAGCCAGGCAAGAATTTATTCCGAGGATGAAGGATCTGCTGCCACCGGAGGTCTGTATAAAAATATCTACAAAGGACAAATGGTAAAACCATTTGAAGCGGCTGCGCTGAATCTTCAGGAAAATGAAATTTCAGAACCGATTGAGTCTGAATTCGGATATCATATTATTCAGTTACTGAAGAAGTCAGGTAAAGTATATGATGCACGCCACATTCTTTTAAAGGCTACTCCTACTGATGATGAAATCAAGACTGCTAAAGCTAAGCTTGATAGCATCAAAGGATTGATCCAGGATGGGAAAATGACATTTAAAGATGCTGCGTTTAAATTTTCAGATGATAAAAGAACCAAGTTCAATGCTGGGGTTATTCCCGGAGCAGATGGTTCTGATAAAATTGAAAGAGAAAGCATTCCAGGAACAATCAGCTATGAATTGGCAGGGCTGAATAAAGGAGATATCACTCCCGCTTTTGAAGAAGAGGAAAACAAAAGAAAGCTGGTGAAGATCATCAAAATTGAAGATGTAATTCCTGCTCACCAGATTACGCTGGAAACAGATTATAACAGAATCAAGCAAATGGCACTCAATAAGAAAAAGAACGAGATGGTTGAGAAGTTCGTTAATTCTAAACTTCCTACAATCTTTATGTCGATAGACGGCCGTTATGACAGTTGTAATTTCAAAGCCAACTGGAAAAAAGAATCACTCAAAAAATAAAATATAAACCTTCAGAATTTCTGGAGGTTTTTTTTGTCTCAATACTATTTCCTTTCTGAAAAATTCTATCTTTAAACGATCAACTTTAAAGTAATGGATGAAGATTTTTACAGACAGAAGTTTCAGGAAGCAGTGGATATTATTTCCGGAAAAGAGTTTTGTGACGCAGGCCTCCGGGTATCTGTGGATGATGTCCTTGAATCTGTTGCATTAAAAATATACAAGCCGGAATGGTCCAGTACTCCCGAATCTCCTCTGAATGCTCCGGGGAAGGATCTTTTTTTCAGCCTGGGTTAATGAAAAAACAGTTGAGAAAAGAAAATTGTACTATAATATTCATGCTCTCTAACTGAGAGCACTTAAAGAGTACAAAATCCCGGCTCGAAGCTTTGCAGAAGACTTTAGAAAGCAATTTGCAGATGATCAGGGAAACTGGGAGAATGTCAGTGTAAGATACGGCCCTCTTACCCTGATGGAAGGCTGGATAGAACTTACTCCTGACCGTATTCAGAATGATCTGTGTATAATGGCTCATAAATTTCTTAATCTAAGCCCGGTAATAGATGCTGTTTTGTATAACTATCGATTGAAATCATAGTAAATATCAGTTATTTTATCCATTTTTTAATCACTGAGAATCCTTGTTTTTAGTATTTTTACGCATGAGCAATTTTATAGACTTTAATTCAGCAAAAAAATTTCATCAGATGCAGACAGAGCAGAATAGAATTACACAGCTTTTTAATATACAATATCCAATAATTCAGGCCGGAATGATCTGGCACTCCGGATGGAGGCTGGCTTCGGCGGTTTCCAATTGCGGAGGACTAGGATTAATAGGAGCGGGAAGTATGTATCCCGATATCCTGAGAGAAAACATTCAGAAATGTAAAATGGCTACAGATAAGCCGTTCGGAGTGAATGTTCCCATGCTATATCCTAACTTGGAAGAAATCATCCAGATTATTTTAGAAGAAGGTGTAAAAATAGTTTTTACCTCCGCAGGAAATCCTAAAACATATACAGAAACACTTCAGAAAGAAGGCCTTACCGTTGCCCACGTGGTATCTTCAACCAAATTTGCCGTAAAATGCGAAGAAGCAGGCGTAGATGCCGTTGTCGCTGAAGGTTTTGAAGCCGGAGGACATAACGGTAGAGATGAGACCACAACCTTCTGCCTGATTCCTAATGTAAAACAGCATATCTCCAAACCATTGATTGCTGCGGGCGGAATAGCATTAGGCTCACAGATGAAAGCCGCAATGATTTTAGGAGCAGACGGGGTACAGATTGGTTCCCGTTTCGCTGCCACCGTAGAAGCAAGCGCTCATGAAAACTGGAAAAAGAAAATTACAGAGCTGAATGAAGGAGATACTCACCTTACCTTAAAAGAACTGGCCCCGGTAAGGATGGTGAAAAATAAATTCTTTAACGAATTGGAAGGTATCTACCAATCCGGAAGAAATAAAGAAGCTTTAACAGCATCTTTAGGAAGAGCCAGAGCAAAACGCGGAATGTTTGAAGGAGATATGGAAGATGGAGAACTGGAAATCGGGCAGGTATCAGCATTAATTCATGATATTCTTCCGGTAGAAACAGTGTTCAGTACACTCCTGAAAGAATTTGAAGAAGCAAAATCACCGTCTTTGTAAATAACCTCAGCTCAGGATAAGA
Organism: Chryseobacterium vaccae; assembly: GCF_009602705.1. Lineage (NCBI taxonomy): Bacteria > Pseudomonadati > Bacteroidota > Flavobacteriia > Flavobacteriales > Weeksellaceae > Chryseobacterium > Chryseobacterium vaccae. The sequence goes on from NZ_VSWH01000001.1 coordinate 4,677,552, forward strand.
ATATCTGATGGTTGCAGGTTTGAAGCTGGGTGATGGAAGAAGGACGTTATAAAGGTCATCGATAATAAGTGTTGACCTGTTTTTATTTAATTTGATTTTTTGGTGGCTTTCAATACCTATAACAGAAGTAACTTCCAGCCTCCTTCTTCCGTCTTCCAGCCTTTTATATTTAAACTCTGTATTTTAATATGGGAATTATTTTCATTAATTAATACATTTGCGCGGACGTTTTATAAAAGTGATAAAACGGAATTAAACAAATTGCAGCAAAAATCATGACCCAAAGCAAGCTGACAGAAATCAATGGAACTGATATTTATATAGAATACAATAATCGTTTTGAAGGCAGCCCCGTCATCGTTTTTCTCCATGATTCTTTAGGTTGTGTACAGCTTTGGAGAGATTTTCCTACTTGGTTGTCAGAAGCAACAGGGTGTAATTTTCTGGCGTATGACAGAGCGGGCTATGGAAAATCAGGTCCCATGCTTACCCATAAAAGACCTGTTAATTACATGGAGCTGGAAGCGGATTTTCTGAATGAGCTGCTGACAAAACTTAAGATCAATAGCGCCATTTTATTCGGCCACAGTGACGGCGGGACCATTGCCCTGATCACTGCTGCAAAATACCCGGAAAAGACAAAAGCCGTAGTGTGTGAGGCAGGGCATATTTTTGTAGAAGAAATTACATTAAAAGGCGTATATGATGCCTGGGAAGCATATAAAACAACCAACCTTCCGGAACGCCTGAAAAAATACCATGGCAACAAAGTAGAAATGCTTTTCAGAGCTTGGACCGAAACCTGGACGAGAGAAGACTACAGAACCTGGAATATAGAATATCTTTTAAAAGACATTAAATGCCCATTACTATTCATTCAAGGGGAAGTCGATGAATACGGAACTTTGGATCAGGTTGAAAAAACAGTAATTCAGATAAGCGGACCAGCAGAAAAATACATCATTCCCGAAATAGGACACACTCCCCACAAAGAAACTCCGGAATTGGTTTTGAAAAAGACCACAGAATTTATTAAAAAATTATAGATTTTTTCTAACCCTATTAAACAATCCTGTATCATTACAAAACGGGCTTCAGCCCATTTAAAATAAAAAAAACATCATATTAACCTCCCGGTAATCCGGAATGAAATTATTCTTGATTTCTATCGAAATATTCAATCCCACACATTCCCCAATCTCAACATTTCATAAATCTTTTATTAATTTTGTATAAATCTTAATAGTCAAGAAAAAAGATGCGGTTAACCGTCCCGGCAGAACCTGTTCCTATTCAGGAAATAGCTGTTAATAACAATATAAAGCTCTTCATTAAAAGGGAAGATCTTATTCATCCCTATATCTCGGGGAATAAATACTGGAAACTATTCTATAATATCAACCGGTATCTCGATAAAAATCCTGGAAAACCTTATGTTATTACTTTTGGTGGTGCATTTTCCAATCATATTGCTGCGGTCGCGGCAGCTGGGAATGCTGCGGGAATTCCAACGTTAGGTGTGATAAGAGGTGAGGAACTCCGGGATAAATGGAGAGATAACCCTACATTGCTTTTTGCCAAAAGAAACGGGATGAATTTGAAATTTGTAACCCGCGAAGAATATCGGCATAAAGAAAAATTAACCGAATTTCTTCAGCTCGAATTTCCCGAAGCGCTTGTAGTACCAGAAGGAGGAACAAACAAAGAGGCTGTAGAAGGCATAAAAATGATGCTGAATGACCAAACAAAAGATTTTGATTATCTTTGCACTGCGGTAGGAACCGGAGGAACCATTGCAGGGATCTCAAAATTTTGTGAAGAAAATCAGAAAGTTATAGGATTTAAAGTGGTTGACGATGATTCACTGGAGAATAAAATAGTTGAATTAACTTCAAGACGGAATTTTGATCTAATAGATTCATGTTTTGGAGGTTATGGTAAAATAAAAGATGAGAACATCCGTTTTATCAATGACTTCAAAGAAAAATATGGAACTCCGTTGGAACCGGTTTATACAGGAAAGATGATGCAGAAGGTTTTCGAACTAATTGATGAAGGATATTTTCCTGAACACAGCAGAATTTTGTGCTTTCATACAGGCGGACTGCAGGGAATTGAAGGCGCTAATCTGCTTTTAGAAAAACAGAACAGAAATTTAATTATATAAGTAAATTGAAAAACATGAAAAGACTTCTCTTACTAATAAGCCTTTTAGTTTTATCAAAATTTTCAGCTCAGGGCTGGGCCACTGAAGATCAGTATATCCAAAGATTTGCTAAATACGCCGTAGAGGAAATGGAAAAATATAAAATTCCGGCTTCTATTACTTTGGCTCAGGGTCTTTTAGAGACTGGGGGCGGACAGAGCAGACTGGCTCAGGAAGGCAAAAATCACTTCGGAATAAAATGTAAGGAAGACTGGACGGGTAAAACCATGAAACATACAGACGATGCACCTAACGAATGTTTCCGTGTATATGATGATCCGAGACAGTCCTATGAAGACCACTCCATATTCTTAGCAACAAGAAAATACTACGCGAATCTTTTCAAATTGGATATGAAAGATTACAGAGCATGGGCGCACGGTCTTAAAAAAGCAGGTTATGCCACCAATCCGCGCTACGCTTCCATCCTGATCAGCAAAATTGAAAAATATAAGCTTTACGAATACGATAATACTACTACCAATGAAGTATTGTATGCGGTTCTTAAAATGTATCCGGACCTGAAGGATGATAGAAATTTCATGGCTCAGCTGGAACCGTCAAAAGCAGTAAAAAAAGTTAAAGATCCTGTTACGGTAGAAGTTCCTTACAAGCAAACATCATATGCCCAGCAGCAGAAAAGGGTAGAAAGGATCAAAACAAAAGCGGAAATTCTGAATTCAATTATTATCAAAAGCCATCCGAACGAAGGCCTGAAATACATCGTTATTCCAGAAGATACCAATGTGAAATTCATTGCCAATAAATTTAAAGTAAGCGAAAGCAGACTAATGAAATGGAATGATCTGGACAGTGATGTCTTAAAGAAAAATGACATTGTCTTCCTTGAATCCAAAAATTCTGCAGGAAATACAGCCACTTATAAAGCAGAATCTGGCGAAGATATGCATGATATCGCCCAGAAATTCGGAATCAAGCTGAATAAACTCTATGCTAAAAACCGTATGGACGAAGGCCAGCAGCCTTCTGCGGGACAGCTGATCTATTTAATAGACAAAAAACCAAGAAATTAATTTTTTGTTGGTAGTTTTCAGGGGCAACCCAGAACTGCCAACCAGCAACTAATATATGAAATACCAAAGAAGTTCGGCTTTATTTGATGAAGCTTACCAATACATTCCGGGCGGAGTAAACTCTCCCGTACGTGCATTCAAATCAGTAGGAGGAGTTCCTGTTTTTATGAAATCAGCGAAAGGGGCTTACCTTACAGATGCAGATGATAATACCTATATCGATTACATCAATTCATGGGGACCCGCCATTTTAGGACATACTCATCCTGAAGTACTGGAAGAGCTGAAACTACAGGCCGAAAAAGGATTCTCTTTTGGTGCGCCTACAGAACTGGAAACCGAAATTGCAAAATTCATTGTAGAAAATGTTCCCAATATTGATCAGATCAGAATGGTTTCTTCCGGTACAGAAGCTTGTATGAGCGCAGTAAGGCTGGCAAGAGGCTTCACCAAAAGAGATAAAATCATCAAGTTTGAAGGCTGTTATCACGGGCATTCAGATTCATTCCTGATTAAAGCAGGAAGTGGTGCAGCTACTTTCGGGAATCCAAATTCTCCGGGAGTAACAGAAGGTACGGCAAAAGATACTCTTTTGGCCCGTTATAATGATATAGAGCAGGTTCAGGATTTGTTCCGTCATAATCCGGGAGAAATTGCTGCTATTATCATTGAACCGGTAGCCGGAAATATGGGTTGTGTACTTCCTGAAAATAATTTCCTGCAAAACCTTAGAAAAATCTGCGACGAAAACGGGGCTTTACTGATTTTTGATGAAGTAATGACCGGTTTCAGACTGGCTTTTGGAGGAGCTCAGGAATTATTTAATGTAAAAGCAGACCTTGTGACCTACGGAAAAGTAATCGGTGGCGGACTGCCGGTAGGAGCCTTCGCAGGAAGAAATGAAATCATGGACCATCTTGCTCCAAAAGGTGGGGTTTATCAGGCCGGAACATTAAGTGGAAATCCTTTGGCTATGAGAGCTGGATTGAAAACGCTTCAGCTGATTAAAAATGATCCGGAATTCTTCAACAGACTGGATAAAACAACAGAAACCTTAAGCATTGAGATCGGAAAAATTCTGAATGAAAAAGACATTGCTCATAAGATCAACAGAAAAGGATCTATGATGTCTGTTTTCTTCCATACCAACAGGGTTTCTAATTTTGATGAGGCTCAGGAAGCTAATCATTCATTATTTAATAATTTCTTCCATCAGATGCTTGAGAACGGAATTTACCTTCCTCCAAGCGGCTATGAAACCTACTTCATTAGTGATGCCATCAAAGAAAAAGAAATTGATATGACACTGGAAGCAGTAAGAAAATTTGAATATTCTAATAAATAAAAATAAGACCGGGTTTAAAATCCGGTTTTTTTATTTTCCACAGATTCCTAAATCTTTTTTAACAGCCAGAAATTCAATACATCACAAACATCTGCGAAATCAGTGCGATCTGTGGGAACTTTATGTAGATTGATATTTTCAAACTTTTCTCACTTTTATAAAGTAATTTCCGACAGATTCCACAGATTTTTTTAATATACAGAAGAAAAATCACATTGTTGGTTGAAACGTTATAAAGAAATAACTTTTTATATGCATCTTTTTCTTTCACCGATTACAGCGCAAACATCTGCGAAATCGGCGCGATCTGCGGGAACTTTATATAAATTATTAATGTTTTTATAAAGTAAATATACCTCAGTGCAGGATAAGAAAATTATACTTATATTAAGTGTTATAATTGATGATCAATTTATAAATTTTTGAAAAAAAATATGATGTTATTTGAGTTTTTTTAAGTGCTCCGTAGGAGTACTATGTTCATAGAATTTAATACATGATCTAAGGAGAGCTCCGTAGGAGCGACCTGATAATTATAATGATTAATATGTTGTTCTGATAGAGCTTTAATACAAACAAAATTTGAAAACAATTATAACTTCAGTCCGGGATAAAATATCTTATTTAGACTGGTTTGAAGTTGGGAGAAGAATACCTGCTAATCTTTTCAATCTGCCTGGTAAAATTACCTGAAGCATAAATTATACAGATTTTGTAATAAACCATACACTTTCTTCACAGCTGTTCTTTTTAATTTTGTCAGAAAGAGATTGGAAATGACGACTTCAGACAATACAATATCCCGTAAGGACTTTATCAGGAACTCAGCGCTGGCAATGGCCGGATTAACTTTAATACCCAACATCATGACTGCATCACCTTTTTTTGATGAGAAAAATGTTTCGGCAAAAGGAAAATTAAGCCTTAAAAATGTCCGTCTGGAAACAGGTTTTACCTATGAGGAAGGCGATGTAATAGCTACGAAAACCGATCTGTTTTATATTGAAGTTGATAACGGAAAAATTACAAAAATTGCTCCGAATCAGCCCAATGCTAAAGCTGTAGATGCAAAAGGCCTGTTGATGCTTCCTGCATTTAAAGACATGCACATCCATCTGGACAAGACTTTCTACGGAGATAAATGGCAGGCGGTAAGAAAAAGAACCGGAGGAATTAAAGGCATGATCGAACTGGAGCAGAAGATGCTTCCTGAAATGCTTAAAAACTCAACATTCAAGGCAGAAAAGATGATTGAACTGTTACAGTCCAAAGGAACATCATTTGCCCGAAGTCACGTGAATATTGAGCCTACGTCAAAACTACAGTCGTTAAAAAACTTACAGAAAGCCCTGGATAATAAAAAGAAAGGCTTTGGAGCAGAGCTGGTGGCTTTTCCTCAACATGGAGTGTTTTATACAGATTCAGTGCCTTATCTGAAAGAAGCTGCTAAGATGGATATTGATTTTATCGGTGGAGTAGATCCGTTCAATGTTGACGGAAATATTGAAAAGGTGGTCGATTTTACGGTTCAGCTGGCTTTAGATCATAAAAAAGGAATCGACATTCACCTGCACGAAACTGCGGATTCAGGGTTGAAAACCGTGGAATATCTGATTGATAAAGTTAATGAAAACCCTTCTCTAAAAGGAAAAACGTATCTGAGCCACTGTTTTATATTGGGCAAATTGGAAGCTGCAAAACAGGAAGAAGTTGCCGAAAAACTGGGAGCTGCACAAATCGGAATTGTCTCTACAATCCCTTTCGGAAGACTGGTTATGCCAATTCCGACTCTATATAAGCATAATGTAACGGTATTAACAGGAAATGACAGTATTGTAGATCACTGGAATACTTTCGGAACGGGAAGTGTGCTTCAGAAAGCCAACCTTATGGCACAGCTTTACGGCTATTCTACAGAGCTTGCGTTATCCAGAAGCTTAAAACTGGCGACAGGAAATATACTTCCACTGGATGATAAAGGAGTTCAGCAATGGCCTAAAACAGGAGATCAGGCAGACTTTGTACTGATAAACGCAAGTTGTTCCGCCGAAGCTGTATCCCGAATTTCAAACGTAGAATCTCTGGTTCATCAGGGAAATGTGGTCTTTTAAATCTCTAACCTTAAAAATGAGGCGCAATGAAAGTTTTAATATTTCTACTGGCATTCGGCAGCATGAGTGCTTGTGAGGCAAAACCCGATGGCTCTCCAAAAGAAAACAGGATGGAACAGAAAGATATAATAGGTCTGGTAAAGAAAAATGATCTGGCAGGAGTAAAATCAGCATTGGATAAAGGAGCAAATGTCAATACCAAAGATAGGATAGGGCGTTCGTTACTGCTGATCGCTACGAGAGAAAAACAGGTTGAAATGGCAAAGCTGTTGGTTTCTTATAAAGCAGATGTTAATCTTCAGGATGACCAGCTGGACAGTCCGTTTCTATATGCCGGAGCAAGCGGTCAGACAGAATTGGTGAAATTATTTTTGGAAAACGGAGCCCGTTTTGACCTGTTCAACCGGTATAATGGTACTGCATTAATTCCTGCCTGCGAAAGAGGACATGTGGAAACCGTGAAAGTATTGGTAAAGACAAAAGGATTTCCAATTAATCACGTGAACCGTTTGGGCTGGACGGCTCTTATGGAGGCCGTAATCCTTGGAAACGGAACCAAAAAATATCAGGAAATCGTAGAGATTTTAAAAGAAAATGGTGCAGATCTCAGCATTCCTGATCATTCCGGAAAAACTCCTCTGCAGCATGCCGAGGCTATGGGATTTGAACAAATTGCCCGGATATTAAGATCCTAAGACAAAATTTGGATATATATAGTTTAGTGTTGACCACAAAAACTACAGACATTTAATCATTTGAATCTTAGAAAAGCAATAAATCTTTTCAAAGAAATAGCCTGTGATTTTCCCGTTCTTTCGGAGTAATCACAGATATAAAAGTGTGATGGATCGTTTGTTTTTGTGGTTTTTTTATTTTCTCGCAGATTCTGCAGATTGAGCAGATTTTTTATTCTGTAGTAAATAGAAATCGTAGATTTCTAAAGACTGATGTGGACTTTTATACACTTAGCATGTAAACTTAGAATTTTTTGAAATAAATTGAAACAGCCTCTTATAATTTTTACTACTTTTAGGAGAAATTCAGACCGCGTGGGCCATCATACAGATCATTTTCCGGTTTTAGGAATTCAGGAGTTCAGTGAAAACCAGCTGAAGGGCTGTAATCTGCTGTTTAATGAACTTTACGGGGCACGTTCCATTGATGATCCCCACAAACATGATTTTTTTATCATTAATCTTTTTGAGCACGGTGTAGGTTCCCATACGATTGATTTTACAGAATATCAGGTAAAAGACCATCAGATCCACCTTGTTTTCCCCGATCAGGTACATCAATGGGTGATTGAAAAAGAAACAATAGGCTATCAGCTGATGATCAGCAGGGATTGGTTTGAAAGTTTTCTGCCGTCTTTAAGGTTTTCTGCATCTTATTATCAGAATCATCCGGTAATCAATCTTCCCGAAGATATTTTTGAAACCTTCAGATATGAATTTCAGGCCATCCGGAATGAACTGAAAGGAGAAACTGTTTTTTGGGAAATGATCCAGAAGCGCAGCGAGCTAATTGGTCTGATGGTAAGTAAATCTGTGGAAGGAGCTTTTAAAGATTTTGAAGTCTATCATTCAAACCCTATTATTTCCAAATTTTTACATCTGATCGATCAGCATTTTAAAACAGAAAGATCCGTTTCTTTCTATGCTGATAAACTGAATATTTCTGCCAATTACCTGAATATTGTCTGTAAGAAAAACCTTAATGCATCGGCTTCATCCCTTATTCAGGACCGTATTCTGCTGGAGGCTAAACGTCTGCTGAAAGTTTCCGAAATGTCTGTAAAAGATATTGTGTATGATCTTGGATTTTACGATCATGCCAGCTTTTCCAAATTCTTTAAGGCACAGACCGGAATGACCCCGTCCCAGTTCAAAGAATAATTTGTACAACACAAGAAATAATTGATACACCGGTTTTGAGCAGGAACAGGTGTAATTTTGTATGGTTAAAATTTTAAATCATGCAATTTCCCTATCAATTAACTGCAAAAGGAAAATATTCCCTGAAAAATGTCCGCCTGGAAACAGGTTTTGAATATGATAATGAAGAGGTGGTTGGAACAAAAACAGGCCTTTTCAGTATTGATGTTGAGGACGGAAAGATTAAAGCGGTAAAAACCAACGATCCTGATTCCGAAGCCGTAGATGCAAAAGGATATCTCATGCTTCCTGCGTTCAGAGATATGCACGTTCACCTGGATAAAACTTTATACGGACTTCCATGGCAGGCACTATCTCCGAAAAGAAGATCTGTGAAAGATATGATCGCCTATGAACAGGAACTTATTCCAAAACTCTTAAAAACTTCAGTAGAAAGAGCGGAACAGCTGATCAGCCTTTTACAGCATTACGGAACCCATTTTGCGAGAACTCATTTTAATGTAGATACCACTTCCGGATTAAAATCACTTGAACATTTAGAAAGAGCCCTCGAAAATAAAAAAGACTCATTCAGTGCTGAGCTGGTTGCTTTTCCGCAGCACGGACTTTATTATACAGATTCTGCGCCCTTGATGAAAGAAGCTGCACAACTGAAAAGTGTAGGTTTTATCGGAGGTCTTGATCCTTTAAGCATCGACGGAAGCATTGAAAAAGTACTTGATTTTACGGTACAGCTGGCCCTGGATCATAAAAAAGGAATTGATATTCATCTTCATGAAACCGGAGATTCGGGAATGAAAACCATCAATTACCTGATTGATAAAGCCATTGAAAATCCTCAGCTTCAGGGGAAAACATTCGTAAGTCATGCCTTTGCTCTGGCTCTTCTTTCAACAAAAGAAGCAGAGCAGATTGCGGAGAGACTGGCAGAAGGAAAAGTAGGAATTGCTTCGTCGGTACCGTTCGGAAAAACCATTATGCCTATTTCGTTATTAAAGAAACATGGAGTAAATGTATTGATAGGAAATGATAATGTGCAGGATTACTGGAGCACATTCGGATCCGGAAATATGCTTCAGAAAGCCAATCTTATTGCCGAATTGTATGGTTATGCTACAGAATTTGCCCTTTCAAGAGCACTACAGTTTGCTACCCAAAGTATTCTTCCGCTGGATGAAAAAGGAAAACAGCAGTGGCCTAAAGCAGGAGATGAAGCGGCAGTTGTATTCATCGACGCTTCATGTTCAGCAGAAGCTGTGTCCAGAATATCTCCAACAGAAGCCCTGATGAATGACGGGAATCTGTTCTGGAGAAGTTAATAATAAACTATATATTTTTTATATACTTGTTTTTTGTGAATCCGAAGCCATCAGTTTTCTGGTGGTTTTTTTGTGCAGATGGTTTTATGTACATTTAGGAAGCTTAAAATACTTATCGTTTTTGTAAAAACAGATTTATCCCTTAAAACAAACATAATGCAAAGAATAATAAAGGAGGGGACGTGGAAATACTCCGAAACTCATTTTGAAAAGATAATTTTAGTTGAACAGGACTGGGATCAGTTTTATGAGGAAGGGTATAGTGAAGACGAACCTTATTTAAATTCTGATGGTCTGGTCTATTACTTATATTTTGGTGATTATCAGTATAATGAACATAGAATAATATCCTCCAGAAGTATTTCTATTCCTTTTTTATCTTCCAATGAAGCTATGATACATGCAGAAAGTGAAATGCAGGGGGTGAAATGGAATGAGGAAGACTAATAAAAATCAAAAGCCATCAGAAAAAAATCTGATGGCTTTTTAATTTGATATGAAGAAACTAGTTACTTATTGTAATCCGGCTAAAAGGTTTATTCCGTCTACAGTAGCCCAGGCTCCAGGAGTTAGAGATACTTTTGTAACGGTTGAAGTATTAGTGAAAACTTTTCCTCCGTTTGGTGTGAACGCATACCCCCAAACCCCAGGATTGTCAGAGTTTAAGTAAGTCATAGGAGCAACAGATACTTTGTTGGTATTTACCTGACTTGTCTCTGTAGGTGCATCCTGAATCAGAACTGAATATGCCTTTTGAGTACCAATATTTTTATATCCGCTGATATAAACATTAGAGAAAATACCAGTTCCCTGCTTTTTAAACTGAATCGCTGAAATCTCAGGAGAGTTGGCCACTTCCGGATTAGTATTGGCATCTCTGATTAGGGTAATATTTGAAATTTTTGGGGCAACATTATCAATATTGCTGGAAGCTTCAATCTCCATACCGAAATTTCCTACACCTGTCTGGAAAGCATACCAGTTCGTATTGTTCTGCCCGCTCCATGCATCCTGCCAGTCGAAAGAATCGTCATAATTTCCATAAGAAATAATGTTTTTAGCACTTACAGTACCTCCGAAGAATTCATAGCCATCATCAGTTCCTTTGTAAGTCACAAGGTTTTCTAATGTAGTTCCTGCTCCTACTGCATAGAAAGTCATAGAGTTGGTTTCAGAAGTACCGTCACCAATCTTTTTACCTGCATATTCTACTCTTACAAACTTCATGGTTCCTGAGTTTGAATTAGCATCGCTTCCTCCGTAGTAAACATTGTTTCCATCCTCGGACAAAGCCTGAGTGTTTCCGTTGATTGCTTTGATAGGAGCACTTCCATATAAGGTAATACCACCCCAGTCACCAGGAGTTTTAGTAGCAGTTGTAAATACGATAGGTTCAGATGCTGTTCCAACAGCATTGATCTTACCGTCCTGAAGAACTACAAGACCACTCGTTTTAGTTGTAGAAACGTTAAAAGTAGCACCTGCTTCAATAGTAATTGTAGCATTGTTTGTTATTTTTACGATTCCGTCTAATGTATAATTTCCTTTTTTAATTAAGATATCCTTAGTAATGGTCCCGGATAAAGTTCCGCTTCCACTTAATACGCTTTCAGTAGTTCCAGGAGTAACTGGAGTACCATCTCCTAAGCCATCATTTACATCAATTGTACACGAATTTAAGGCTAATGTTAACACAGCAGTTAACGATAGTAATGATAAAACTCTTCTTTTCATTTTTATACTTTATTTATTTTTTATTTTTATTAATTATTTAGAACGTATATCCTACAGTCAGGTTAAAGTTTATTCCTCTGAAATAATCCGTATAGGTATTGGTTCCGTTGGTTTCTACATTATAGTAGCTTTTATCTCCTAAAAGAATTCTGTATCTGTTATTTAAAATATTTCGAACTCCGGCTTTTACGTTCCAGTTTTTAGTAAGTTGCTCCTGATATACGAAATCCAGCTGATGGAAAGGTTTTTCGTAGAAATTATCTGAACCGGAAGTCCCTACAGCGTAGATCTTAGATCCTGAAACATTGTATACCAGGGATAATGTTCTGCTTAAATTATTCTTGGTTTTGGTTTCGTATTTTAAGTCTGCGTTGATGGTGTAAGGTGAAGCTCCCTGAAGTCCTCTTTTACGTAGTTTTCCCGTATAAAAGCTAGGGTTAGGTTGTTCCAGCTTTAGCTGCTCTTCGCTTCTTTCAACATTGGTATACATAAAAGTAGCATTAGCACCTAATGTGAACTTGTCTAAAGATTCAGAAATTCTTCCCAAACTCATGATTCCTTCTAATTCGATACCAGCCAGCTCAGCTTTTTTAGCGTTGTAAAACGTAACGGTTACCCCATTGGCATCCCCAGAAGAAACAAAAGATCTTTCGATAGCGTTGTTAATTCTTTTAGCAAATAAGTTCACAGCGAACATTTCTTTGTTGGTTGGGAAATATTCCCATTTCAAATCAAAGTTATAGTTATCACTTAATTTAATGTCCGGATTACCTTTGATCGTCTCGTTATCTGGATTGATGTATGAAATTTCCATTGTTTCAATTAATACAGGACGGGTAACAGTCTTACTGAATGAAAATCTTAGGTTATTCTTATTGTTAAGAGCCTTTTTAACAGCTAGGGAAGGGAGAAATAGATTTCTTTCCTTGTCCAGATTTGTTTTTTTCTCAGCTCCCTGCTCAGAAAAACGGATTAACGTCATATCATTTTCATATCTTCCCCCAATAAGGATATCCCATGTTTCAGAAGGCTTGTAATTGAAATTAATATATCCGGCATTAACAAACTGATACATGCTTGTAAAGAAGTTGGACGCATCCGTTTCTTCCTGGAAGAAGAATCTGTTATTGGCAAGATCCTGATCAAATTTAGCCTGTGGAGAATTTTTATCGATGATAAAACTTTGTCCTGCTGTACCATTAGGTTTTCCGAAAATGAATCGGTATGATGTTTTTCTAAGATCTGCAAAGCCATTATATCCAATGGATAACTGCATCGGGAAATCTTTTTTATCTCCTTTTTCCCCTAAAAATACAGAGTACTCTCCGTAAGCGGAACCATAGAATCTTGAATTTACATCAAGGTACTGACGGATAATATTGTTTCCTCCATATGCCAGAAGCAGCTGGTTGTCAGGAAGCATATTTCCGTTTGAATCCAGACGGCTTCCTTCAAGAATCTTTCTGTCAGGCTGCTGATAGTTATTAATTACATAACTTCCTCCTGCTTTTACCTGATGTCTTTCTCCTATTTTTTGTGAGCCTGTCAGCTGAATGTTAAGGAATCTAGATAAATCCTGTTGGTTAGTACGGAAGAATCCAATATCTTTATTTTGAACCTGGTTATTTTTATATCCGTAATAATCTTCAATAATATTATTAACGTTCTGAAGGTACATCGCATTTAAATTAATAACCGTACCTTTATTTTTATATCCTAGTCCTAATAAAGCGGATGATTCTATCTGATAATTATACTGCTTTCTTTGTAATTCGTTGTTCAGGTTAATTACCCCTCCAAAATCTTTAAACTGGTTTTTTGCTCCTTCTTTATACGAATATTCCGAACTTTGATTTAATGAAAATAAGAACCCAAGATTCCCATTTTCTCCGGCTTTCATTTTTTGAACAGTGGTGAATCCGATATTAGTATTAGGTAAAGATTTCACATTATCTACATTCCAGCTGTCTTTAAACTGAGATAATGATTCACTTCCTGAAAATCTGTAATTGCTTGGCCTTGAATCTCTGATCGCTGATGGTAACTTTTTATCCCTTGAATTCAATCCAAGATAGCCCGTAAACCCGTCTGCTCCTTCTGAAACTTTAAACCCGTCTCTGAAAGTACTTACAGTATTAACACCAATCCCGAATTCAATTTTTGAAAAAGGCTTATCAATCGTCAATGTTTCAATATCAAAAGTAGCACCTGCGAAATCTCCGTAAAGGTTGGAGTTGAAGGTTTTGTAGATATTTAATTTACCTACTACATCCGTTGGAAACTGCTTTAAAGCAATAATCTTCTGGAATGGGTTGTTGGAAGGAGAGCCCAGACCGTTGATCAACAGGTAATTGTAACGCTCTTCAAGACCTCTTACGAAAAGACCTCTTCCTTCTACCGTAGTGATTCCTGTTACCTTTGTAAGTCCCTGCTCTACGTTGGAGATCCCTTTTCTGGAAATCTCTTCAGCACTTACAGCCTGCTTTTGAATAATCGCTTTTTTCTGCTCTCCTAATACGGCAGTTTCAGTTTTCTTGTTACTGCTTCCTTGGATTACTACGCCTTCAATTTTTTTCTCCTTACTGATGGTATCCTGCTTCGTTTCCTGTGCATAAAATACAGATCCGGATAAAAATAAGACTGCAATGCTAAGTTTATTAATTTTCATTATTTACTTACTTTATTTACTAGATTCTTTCGGTGCAAAGGAATAAAAGTTTGATGGCGTAAGTGGTTTAGTAAAATTTAATTTTTTTTTAACTAAACATTAATAAATAGGCATTATTGTTAACTTTATGTGAACGATAAAGGATTCGTTCATCTGTGCTTTAAAATTTATTAACTTTGAATCAGCAAAAATTTAAAATGAACCAAAAGAAAATCCTTTTAATAGACGACGAACTGGATATTTTAGAGATTCTGTCTTACAACCTGGAAAAGGAAGGCTACGACATCCACACAGCTACCAACGGAAACGAAGGAATAGAAAAAGCCAAAGAAATTATCCCTGATCTTATCTTATTAGATGTAATGATGCCGGAAAAAGATGGGATTGAGACCTGTCAGGAACTTCGTAAAGTGAAAGAACTTCAGAAAACACTGATTGTTTTTCTTTCCGCAAGAAGTGAAGAATTTTCTCAGTTAGCCGGTTTTCAGGCAGGAGCTAATGATTACGTTGTAAAACTAATCAAACCGAAGATCCTTATTTCAAAAGTTAACGCATTACTGCAGCTGACTTCCCAGGTTTCTGACAACGCTAAACTTATCGAGATTGGCGACCTTGTGATTGACAAGGATAACTTCAGAGTTTCCAAAAGCGGACAGCAGTTTCTTCTTCCTAAAAAAGAATTCGATCTGCTTTATCTGTTAGCTTCAAACACGGAAAAAGTCTTTAAAAGAGAAGAAATCCTTGAAAAAGTCTGGGGAAATGATGTAATCGTAGGTGAAAGAACCATAGATGTTCACATCAGAAGACTGAGAGAAAAACTGGGAATCAATACCATTCAGACCCTGAAAGGAATTGGCTATAAACTTATCGTTTAACGGCTTAAAATTTCTAAATTTATACCAACCTTAAAAATTTTGTAAAATTGAAATTTTACAGACTTACACTCGTCGCCTCGTGTCTTCTGACACTGGTGATGTTTCTTTTAGTAATCATCTTTGATTCGCTGAAGGACCTCTATTACCAGACACCGTTTTTTAAAATCGGACTTTTTATCTGTGTTCTCCTCATCTTTATGATCAATTATGTAGTTCTTGAACTCCTGTTCAATTACTACGGTAAAAAGCAGGTCCGCGGACTTTCTGAACTCCTTCCGCAGGAAATTGTTCATGATAATGATGAAAATATTACCATTAAAGAGCTCGGAGAAAGGTTTTCGGATCTCAATCAGCAGCAGGTAACGGAAATTGATATGATGAAGGAAATGGAAAGCTACCGTAAAGAATACATCGGCAACGTTTCCCATGAACTTAAAACTCCACTGTTTTCCATTCAGGGGTACGTGGAAACCTTAAGAGACGGCGGTGTGGATAATCTTACCATCCGTGATAAATATCTGGAAAGAATTGATAAATCCGTAGAAAGGCTTATTGCTATTGTTACAGATCTTGATATGATCAACAGGCTTGAAGCAGGGGAGATCAACCTTACAGTTTCTACATTTGATGTCAATCTCCTGATCAAGGAAATTTTTGATCTTCTTGAATTTGAAGCGGAGAAGCATACTACCACATTGCAGATTCAGACCTTACATCCGCAGATTTTTGTAGATGCTGACAAACAGAAAATATCGCAGGTTTTCATCAATTTAATTTCAAATGCCATTCATTATGCCAACAGACAGGAAGCAAGAGTAGTGGTAAAAACAAGTGTTCTGAAAAACAAGGTTCTTATTGAAGTTATTGATAATGGGATGGGAATAAAATCAGAGATTCTCCCCAGAATTTTTGAAAGATTCTACAGAGTAGAAACCAGCAGAAGCAGAAGGGAAGGCGGTTCCGGCCTGGGATTGGCGATTGTAAAGCATATTCTTGAGGCTCATAGTGAAAATATTACCGTAGAAAGTGTGTACCTTGAAGGAACCAAGTTCAGTTTTATGCTCGAGAAAAGTAAATAATCCGGTCAAAATGTAAGAAAAAAAAATATTTTAAAAAATCCTGAAATATTTTTTTGTCACATGTCATTTATTATATATTTGCAACAGAGATTTATCATAATAATTAAGGCAAAAAAAGTAATTTAAGAAACTGATATGGTTTACAAGATCCGCGTAATATTAGATGCGAAAGAAGATGTTTTCCGAGATATTGAAGTTAAAGGAAAACAATCACTATGGAACTTACATTTGGGAATTAAAAGTGCGTTCAATCTGCAGGGAGACGAGCTTTCTACTTTTAATCTTTTGGAAGATGACGGAACAATAGTAAAAAGTGTACCGTTGGAAGATATGAGTGACGATGGTGATGGCGAAATCATGTCGGATGTATACATCGATGAGGCTTTCC
Organism: Chryseobacterium vaccae; assembly: GCF_009602705.1. Classification (NCBI taxonomy): domain Bacteria; kingdom Pseudomonadati; phylum Bacteroidota; class Flavobacteriia; order Flavobacteriales; family Weeksellaceae; genus Chryseobacterium; species Chryseobacterium vaccae. The sequence continues at coordinate 4,694,206 of NZ_VSWH01000001.1, forward strand.
AAAATGCAGGTGACAAAGCACAGTTCCAATATGGACTTCTTGATCTCTGGGAGTTCTTCTGTGAATTAATTGAAATTATTGACGAGAAAAAAGGAGTTACCTATCCTATTACAGTTTATAGATTCGGAAATGTTCCTTTAAAGGCACCTAGCAAAAGTGGAAATGGAGGAAGCTCCAAAAAGAAATCAGCAATGCCTTTAATGGATGATGATTTTGGTTTTGAAGACGATTTCGGAGGAAGTGGAAACTTCGAAGATGAAGACGACAGCTTCGATGACGAAGAAGAAGATGACTACAACGATGATGTTTTCGATGATGAGGATGACAACGATGACGAGAGATAACATCTGAATACAATATAAGACCCCGGATCAATAATCCGGGGTTTTTTGTTGAAAGCAGAACTTGTTTTATCTCGTTCTGTATGATCGAAAACCTGACAGGTCTCAAAGACCTGTCAGGTTTAATAAAAAACTCCCAACCTTATCATTTTAATTCCCTTAGACTGAATTTCTCCTTCGGCTCTTTTGGTTTTTCCTCTTCTCTCAAAAAAACATTCCTTACTTTTGCTAAAATTAGATTAATGAAAAAATTAATTTTATTCGCAATCATTGGTCTGGGAATTGTTTCCTGTACCACCCAAAATACAAAAAATACTATGGATCTGCCCAAAGAATGGAAGCATACAACCAATATCTACGAAGTAAACATAAGACAATATACCAAAGAAGGAACTTTCAAAGCATTTGAAAAAGAAATGCCCCGCCTGAAGAATATGGGGGTGAAAACACTTTGGTTTATGCCCATAACTCCTATTGCCCAGCAGAATAAAAAAGGAAGCATGGGAAGTCCTTATGCAGCGTCAGACTATACTTCCATTAATCCGGAATTCGGAACTCTGGACGATTTTAAACATATGGTAAATGAAGCACACAGATTAGGATTTAAAGTAATCATAGACTGGGTAGCCAACCACACGGGATGGGATCATGTATGGACCAAAACGCATCCTGAATTTTATCTGAAAGATCCGGACGGTAAATTCCATATCGCTTCCGGAATGGATGATATCATTGAACTGGATTACAAAAACCAGGAAATGCGCCAGGCCATGATTGATGCCATGAAATTCTGGGTAAAAGAAACCAATATCGATGGCTTCAGATGTGATCTTGCTTCATGGGTAGAGGTAGATTTCTGGGAACAGGCCCGCCCTGAAGTAGAAAAATTAAAACCTCTTTTCTGGCTGGGAGAATTTGATGAATTAGAAAGCCCTGAATATGGGAAAGTATTTGATGCCAGCTACTCATGGAAATGGATGCACAAATCAGCAGATTATTATAAGAAAAATGAACCGCTTCAGGGGCTTAAAGATCTGTTGGTTCAGTATTCCAATATCGGAGATAACTCAATGAGAGCATGGTTTACCAGCAATCATGATGAAAACTCATGGAACGGAACAGAATATGAAAAATATGGAGTAATCACCAAACCGATGGCTGTTTTCTCAGCTACATGGAATGGGGTTCCTCTGCTGTATTCCGGACAGGAACTTCCCAACATGAAAAGGCTGGAGTTTTTTGAAAAAGACGTGATCAAATGGACCAATACTTATCAGGTATCTGATTTTTATAAAACTTTGCTGGAACTGAAAACTTCCAACCCGGCTTTAAGAGGTGGAGATACCCAGGTAACAACCTATCTTCTGAATACTACAGCCAACGATAAGATCCTCGCCTATGTAAGAAAGAATGGGAAAGATGAAGTTCTCGTAGTTTTGAATATGTCCAAAGAGCCTGTAAATTTCACCATTGAAGACGGAAACCTGTCGGGAACTTTCAAAAATGTCTTTGACAGATCCAAAAGAAACTTTGACACTGGAAAAGACTTCAGCTTCAAAGTTTCTGATTATGCGGTTTTTGAAAAATAATATTTTCTGAGAATCGTTAATTCTCAGATATAGTAGTAACTCTTATAAATTTCTCTCTTTTTCAGAGAAGATAAAAGCTTTCATGAACAAACAAGACCTACTAAATATTCTTACAAAAAAGATTACAGATAAGATCATACATTTTGAAAGTCTGATCGCCGAAACCCGTGCCTCCAATAATGATACTAAAAGTTCTATGGGAGATAAATATGAAACCGGACGTGAAATGCTTCAGCAGGAGATCAATAATCTTCAGCGGCAGCTTAATGAAACCCTGAGTCAGCAAGCTGTAGTTCAGAAGATATCATGCGAGCCGATGGATAAAGTAAAGAACGGAGCTTTAGTGAAAACTGATAAAGGATTATTTTATATTACAGTATCCGCAGGTGAAATTGTTTTTGAGAAACAAAAGATCATGACGGTTTCAGCAGAATCACCCCTTGTAAAAGCAATGTACGGGAAGAAGAAAAGAGAGGTTTTTACGGTGAATAACATCAGTCAGACCATTGGAGAGATCTGGTGATCTTGATAAAAAAGACTCTTATATTTCAATCTTCTGATTCTTTTTAGCCTAACTGAACAACAGTCATTTAATAGAAAAATAATATCGTTTCTATACAGGGCATTCATGAAAGTGAATGCCTTTTTAATAGTTTTTTAGGGAAGTTTTTTCTAAATTTGGACCATAAAAATCGCTTTCAAATGCAAAATTATTTAGACCTTTTACAGCATATTTTAGACAATGGAACAGACAAAACCGATAGAACCGGAACCGGAACCAGAAGTGTTTTCGGATATCAGCTAAGGTATGATCTGTCAAAAGGTTTTCCTTTGGTAACCACCAAAAAAGTGCATCTGAAATCAATTATTTATGAACTGCTTTGGTTCCTGAAAGGAGATACCAATATCAAATACCTGAATGATAATGGAGTTTCTATCTGGGATGAATGGGCCGACGAAAACGGTAATTTAGGACCTGTGTATGGAGCACAGTGGAGAAGCTGGCAGGGAGCAGATGGGAAAATTGTAGACCAGATCACAGAAGTGATCGATCAGATCAAGAAAAATCCGGATTCCCGCAGGCTGATCGTTTCCGCATGGAATACTGCTGAAATCCCAAATATGGCATTGGCACCTTGTCATGCATTGTTCCAGTTTTATGTAGCAGACGGAAAATTATCGCTGCAGCTGTATCAGAGAAGTGCCGATGTTTTTCTGGGTGTACCGTTCAATATTGCAAGTTATGCATTGCTTCTGATGATGGTGGCACAGGTATGTGACCTGGAAGTAGGCGATTATGTGCACAGCTTCGGTGATGTGCATATTTATAATAATCATTTTGAACAGGTGAACAGACAGCTTTCAAGAGAGCCAAGGCCACTTCCGGTAATGAAACTAAATTCAGAGATCAAAGATATTTTTGGATTTGATTTCGAAGATTTTACATTGGAAAACTATGATCCGCATCCCGGCATTAAAGCTCCTGTGGCTATATAATAATCAGTTCCGGAACTCCCGGAACTTTTTTTTGACGCTATTTTAACTAAAAAATAAAGAAAAGCAGCCCACAGATGAAGTCTGTCAAACCGCCAGCTTCATCGGATCAACGCAGTTGATTGCACTCTTTGCTCCCTAAAATTAACATTGCCTATAAATCATTCTTTGCGTCTATAAAAACAGCATAAAGTATGAAGGTTATTTATTTCTCATTTTATACCATCAAATGCTTCTTTCAAGGGCTTTAACTGTAACAATAGCCTTATATTAGCTACTGATTAATAAAATTAATAGTATGATGCTGAAAAAACTTTTCTTTGTAGCAGCGGCAGGATTTTCCTGCATGGCCTATTCTCAGAATACAGGCAGACAGAAACTGATGGATTATCTTGATTCCTTATCCGTTCATCATAAAGTAATGGGAAGTTTTGCCTTTGCAGACAATGATAAACCTACCTTTTTGAAAGTAACCGGATTTTCAGATGCTGCTAAAAAACAGAAAGCCAATATGAATACACAGTATCGCATAGGCTCTATTTCCAAAACATTTACGGCGGTGCTGGTGATGAAAGCAGTGGAAGACAAAAAACTTTCTCTGGATACTAAACTTTCTGCGTTTTACCCTGAAGTGGAAAATGCGGCTAAAATTACCATCAAAGACCTTTTGCAGCACAGAAGCGGTATTCATAACCTTACCAATGAAGAAGAGTACTGGACATACAATACTAAACCTCAAACGGAAATATCACTGGTATCAATCATTAAAAAATATAAAAGCGATTTTGCCCCGGGAACAAAATATGAATATAGTAATTCGGGTTATATCCTGTTAGGTTTCATCCTGGAAAAAGTATACAAAAAAAGTTATGCAAAACTTATTCAGGACAAAATTGCAGGACCTTTAAAATTAACACTTACGAAGGTAGGTGGTAAAATTGAACCTTCCAACAACCAGGCACTTTCTTATCAGTATGCTGATGGAAGCTACAAGCCATGGCAGGAAACAGATATGAGTGTTCCGATTGGTGCAGGAAACCTTATTTCTACGCCTACAGAATTGCTGAAGTTCATTATCGCTTTGGAAAACGGGAAATTAGTTGATAAAAACAGTCTTAAACAGATGAAAGAATTTATTGACGGGTATGGCTATGGGTTGGCTAAAGTTCCTTTTGATAAATATTGGGGATATGGCCATAACGGAGGAATAGATCAGTTCCGTTCCGTATTATATTATTTCCCTGAAGTGAAAGCAGGAGTAAGCTTCATTACCAATCAGTCAGATTACAATAACAATGAGATTTCGATAAAAATGTTGGAAACTGCCACAGGAAAAGACTTTAAAATGCCCAGCTTTAAAGAAGTTTCCGTTGCAGGAGACCTTTTGAAAAAGTATGAAGGACTTTATAAAGCTGAAGGATTTCCTTTGGATGTCAAAATATTTTCAGAAGGAGGCAAACTAAAAGGACAGGCCACAGGGCAGGGAGCATTTCCACTGGATGCTGTTTCTGAAAGCGAGTTCAAATTTGAAACAGCAGGAATCAAAATGAAATTCAATGCCGAAAAAGGAACAATGGATTTTTCGCAGGCAGGAAATAATTTCACTTTTAAAAAACAATAGAATGAAATATTTAAAAATAAATACCGAAGAAAATGCAGATGTTGAAGCGCTTAAAAATGCTGTGCTTCAGTTGAAAGGAGTAGAGTCGGTTGAAATCATCGATGATGAAAACCCTGAAAGCGAGCTGAAAAAAGCTTTTGCCAAAACCAAAGAACAATTAAAAACTGGTGATTATGAAACTTTGGTGAACGATATTTTTGATATACTAACGAAAAATAATTCTAAAAAATAATAAGGTAGACCATAATGAAAAAGGTGATTTTATCGATTGCTGTATTGGGAATCGTATTTTCTGCAAATGTATCAGCCCAGACTGAAACCTCAGGAAGAGAAAAGGTATACAGGGCCACTCATACCAAAATAACAGAGCTTAAACACACGAAACTTAAAGTCAGCTTCGATTATCAGAAAGAGCATATGAATGGAGAAGAATGGTTGACAGCATCTCCTTACTTTTACCCATCCAATGAACTCGTTCTGGATGCAAAAGGAATGTTGATTCATGAAGTTGCTCTGGATAATGACGGGAAAAAATCACCTCTGAAATACGATTATAAAAACGATGTTTTAAAAATCAGTCTGGATAAAATCTATCAGAAAAATCAGGATTATACCGTTTATATCAAATACACTGCCCGCCCGAATGAAGTAAAACAGGAAGGAAGTATGGCAATTAATGATGCCAAGGGACTTTATTTCATCAATGCACAAGGTAAAGACCCTGACATGCCTACGCAGATCTGGACGCAGGGTGAAACAGAGTCTTCTTCCGCATGGTTTCCTACAATAGATAAGCCGAACCAAAAAACGACTCAGGAAATTTACATGACTGTTCCAGATAAATATGTCACACTTTCCAACGGAGTTTTAAAAAATTCTCAAAAAGAAGGGGCTGGTCTTAGAACAGACCATTGGGTAATGGATAAGAGACATTCTACTTATCTTTTCTTCATGGGAGTAGGAGAATATGCGATCGTTAAAGACAAATGGAAAAATATTCCTGTAGATTACTATATTGAGAAAGAATATGAACCCTATGCGAAACAAATCTACGGAAACACACCGGAAATGATTGAGTTCTTTTCTAAAAAACTGAACTATGATTATCCATGGGTAAAATATGCACAGATTTCAGGAAGAGAATATGTAAGCGGTGCCATGGAAAACACAACAGCTACCCTCCACGGAAGCGATATTCTTCAGAAACCCGGGCAGCTGATTGATGAAAATAAATGGGAAGATACTATTGCCCACGAGTTATTTCATCATTGGTTTGGAGATCTTGTCACTGCGGAAAGCTGGAGTAACCTTACCGTAAACGAATCCTTTGCCAACTATTCCGAATACCTGTGGAATGATTATAAGTATGGAAAAGATCAGGCAGATTATCACCTGATGTCTGATGTAAATATGTACATCCATAATCCTTCCGATTTCAGGAAAAATCTGGTGAGATTCAACTATGATTCCCGCGAAGATGTTTTCGACCTTGTTACCTACCAGAAAGGAGGCGGAATCCTTCATATGCTGAGAAACTATCTTGGTGATGAAGCCTTTTTTGCCGGAATGAATGATTATCTTAAAACCAACGAATATCAGAACGCGGAAGCCCACCAGCTGAGACTGTCTTTTGAGAAAGTGAGCGGTAAAGATCTGAACTGGTTTTTTAATCAGTGGTATTTTGGAAACGGAAACCCAAAAATCAGTTATTCATCTACTTTTGAACCGGTTAAAAAACAGGTTACAGTCACGATTAATCAAACACAGGAACTCCCTTTCGAATTTCCTCTTGCTATTGATGTATATGATAGTGGAAAGCCGAAGCGATATAATGTTTGGGTAAATGCTGAAGATAAAAATACATTCACTTTTGATGTTTCTAAAAATCCGGATCTTGTCAATATCAATGCAGATGGTATTTTACTGGCAGATATTACCGACACGAAAACTCCGGAGCAGAATCTGATGCAGTTTACAGGCTCCAAAGAATTTAAAAACAGATACAAAGCTCTGACAGGGATAAAAGATCAGACTGGAAAAAATGCTTCCGCAGTAAAATTATTAGGTGCAGCACTGAAAGATCCGTTTTTCAGAATTAGAATAAAAGCATTAGAACTAATGGATCTTACTAATGCAGATCAGATGAAAGCACTGGGAGCTGAGGTTGAAAAACTGGCTTCAAATGATCCCAAAACCTTAGTTCAGGCTGCTGCAGTTGCCGCTTTGGCTAAAACTAAAGATAAAAAATACCTTCCAATCTTTGAAAAAGGAGTGAGTGCCGTTTCTAATGCAGTAAAAGGGAATTCTTTAAGTGCTGTTCTCACTATTGATCCTGCAAAAGCTGATGCCTTGGCAGATAAGATTGATCTGGAAGGAGCTTCTGATGAGTTGTTAGAACAATTACTTCCTGTTGTTGTAAAGAATAAAGTGACTTCTCAGATGTCTCATATCACTCCTCTTGCAGCATTTTATCCATTTGTTAAATTCAAAGATCCTGAACTGGGAAAAGCTGCTGAAGACGGTTTCAACTGGATCATGAGCTCAGATAATCTGAAGGCAACAGATAATATTGCCAAGATCATCACGAATGCAAAAGATCAGATGGGTGATAATCCCCAGGCTAAAATGATGGTTATCCAGATGCTTAAAGACGGACTGAGCAAGAAAATGGACCTTTTAAGACAGAATCCTCAGAAAGGGACAAGTATCAATAAGCAGATTGACGCATTGAATAAAGCGATTGAAAGCTTCAAATAAGTTGTTTCAGATACAGAATTAAAATACTCAAGCCACTGTTTTTCAGTGGCTTTTTTTATGAATAATCATCCCTGTTGGAAATCACAATATGAGATTTGACAATAATGCTTAAAAAGTAAATGATATTGAAGGAGTATTCAGTCCGCATTTTTTAAATTCGTATAAAAATTTAAAGAATATGACTTTTGGAATTGAAGCAGCGGGCTGGTATGTGCCGTCTTTGTATTTGGAAATCAGTGATCTGGCAGAGAAAAGAGGAATTGAAGCAGCAAAACTTGAAAAAGGACTTGGATTATATAAAATGGGATTTCCGGATGCTCATGAAGACACCGCTACTTTTGCTGCAGAAGCCTTATTAAAACTAATCAGGGATTATGAAATTGATCCTAAAGAAATAGCAAGAATCTATCTGGGAACAGAAAGTGCCCTGGATGCCGCAAAACCAACAGTTTCATATGCGGTTCAGATGGTAGAAAAAGTTTTGGTGAAAGAATTTGGAGAAAGATGTTTCAGAAACTGTGATGTGGCAGATATGACTTTTGCCTGTATCGGAGCTGTTGATGTACTGCATAATTCTTTAGATTTCGTAAGAGCAAATCCAGATAAAAAAGCAGTGGTTATTGCAAGTGATTATGCTAAATATGAACTTGCCTCTTCGGGAGAATATACCCAGGGCGGGGGAGCTGTTGCCTTACTGATTTCTTCGCAGCCGGATCTTCTGGAAATTGAGAATAACTGGGGAGTGGCAACGGAAAGCGTTTTCGATTTTTTCAAACCGAGAAGGCAGTATAATAAGGAAGATCTGAATAATGCTCCTGAAAATTTTCCGGATACAATTGAAATTTTTACAGATGAGCCTGTTTTTGACGGGCAATATTCCAACCAATGTTATCAGAACAGAATCAGAGAAGCCTATCAGCATTATAAAGAAATTACAGGGAAAGATAAACCTTATGAGACCTGGAAATACCTGATCTTCCACCTTCCGTATGCTTTTCACGGAAAAAGAGTATTTACAGAAATCTACAGCCTTGAAAACGGATTTCCTTACCATACTCAGGACGAACAGAAAGCCGCAGCGAAATCGGATGGCTATCTGCAGCTGGTCAGTGATAAAATAGAATATACGCAGAGAGCGTCTTCAGAGATCGGAAATATGTATACTGCTTCCATTTTTATGGCCATGCTTTCCGCATTGGAGGTTTCTTTTAATGAAAATGAAGAATTGGCCGGAGCCGAAATAGGATTTTTTGGATATGGAAGCGGTTCAAAATCAAAAGTATTTGCCGGAAAGGTGTCCGAAAACTGGAGAATGGTGGTTTCCAAATGGCAGCTTTTTAAAAACCTGAAGAACAGAACTGCCATTGACTTTGAAACGTATGAAAGACTACACAGAAAGCAGCTTGGAAATTCTGTCAATAAAAAGTATAAAGGATTTGGATTATTAGCTATAGAATCTGAAGATCCTGTTCTAAAAGGCGCAAGGTATTATGATTATAATTATTAAATCGCTCTAAAAAAAACAAAACACTCCAAATAGAGTGTTTTGTTTTTTTTAGAGCGATATTGCGTAATTTTATAAGTTTTTTATGTTAATTTTTGAAAATTTCTGATGAAATATTTATCTTTTTTTACTGTAAAAGTGTTTTTTTAATGAATTTTATTTATTGTTTGTTCTGATTTAGTTTATTCGGCTAGTTTTTTTTACAGTTTATAAATTTCTAACAATAGTTTTAAATATAGAATATTATATATATAAATGTAACTTTTTAAATCCTTTTTGTCATCCTACAGTTTTATTTTTGCGAAAATATTAAACTTTAATGTTTTGATTTTCAGATTTTTAATTGTTTTTACTGTTGATATTTATTAACATATTTGTCCATTAAAATATATTAAAATTTGTTAATATGAATGTTAAACTACGTGTAATAAGTGCTGGAGCACTGTTCTTCATAGGGCAGGCTGCTTTTGCGCAACAAAAACCAAAAAAGGATACCACTGCTCAATCAACTCAGATTGAAGAGGTCGTGCTCACGGGTTCTTATGGGATAAAAATTACTCCGGAACAATCCTCAGGAGCCCTTGTTAAAGTGTCAGGGAATGTTTTAGATAAACCTTCGGCTGTTTCTATTGATAATATTTTACAGGGAACCGTAGCAGGGTTAATGTCAACCGCAAGTTCAGGGCAACCTGGTGCATCTACTATCACATTAATTAGAGGAATATCTTCTCTTACTTCGGGTAATGATCCTCTGTATATTGTTGATGGTGTACCGGTTCAGTCTGGTGATATTTCTGGTGCGTTGACGACGCAAAACGCCTTATCATTGATAAATCCTGCCGATATCGAAGATGTACAGGTTTTGAAAGATGGTGTTGCAACGGCAATTTATGGTTCCAGAGGGGCTAATGGTGTAATTGTTATTACAACAAAAACAGGTAAGAAAGGAAAATCTAATTTGCAGTTTGTTAGTGAGATAGGTACATCAGATATTGCGTTTGATAAACTGAATATGCTGAATGCTCAGGAACATGTAAACTATCTTGGACAAGCTCTGTATAATAGATTTCCAGCTACATCTCCAGATGGATATGCAAATGTGCAGGAAGCGACTGATGACGCAAGAGTAGGTATATTGAAATGGGATGGTACTACTGATACAAACTGGAGAAAACTAACCAGAAGAAATTCTCCTATTACAAGCAGGTATAATTTAAGTTATTCAGGTGGTTTTAAAGATTTCACCATGTATGCATCATTAGGATACTTAAAGCAAGAAGGTTTATCATATGATGCAGCCTTTGACCGATATACAGGAGCAATCAAGGCTAGCTGGAAAGCAACAGATAAATTAAATATTACTTTTGGGACCAATTTATCAAGAACAGTACAGGCAGGGCCATCTGATGCGTCAGCATTTTCAAATCCTATTTTTTCAGGAACATTACTTTCTCCTACACAAAATCCGTACCTGAGTAATGGTGCTTATAATTTGAATTTAGTTTACTTAAATCCACAGTTTAATCCTTTAGCAATAACCGGGACGAATATCACTAAAGGAACCTTTGATAAGGTACTTACTTCATTAAACGTCGACTATAAAATTTTACCTTATCTAACATTTAATTCAAATTTTGGTATTGATAACACCTCTGGAAACGAATTTACTTATTGGAATCCTGATTTTGGAGATGGATACGAGCCATCAAATGGAAATGGAAATGGTCTCTACTTTAAAAGTTTGAGAAACTTTTTCACCTGGAACTGGTATAACTTCTTAAACTTTAACAAAACATTTGATGGAAAACATGATATTTCTGCTTCTGTAGGTATGGAGTCAACAAGAAGAACGCTAGAATATAATTCGTTTACGAAGAGAGGTTTTCCAGCAGGGACAAGAATACTGTTTGCAGATGCAGCAGCTAACGTTACGGCTGCAACTGGCAGAACTGATGCCTGGACGCTTGTGGGATATATTGCGAGAGCATCATATACCTTTAAGAAATTTGCAACCATTACAGGTTCTGCCAGAAGGGATACCTATTCAGGTTATACTAAAGCAGGAAATTTCTTTGGTGTTGGTGCCAGCTTTGATTTAGGTAAAATGGATTTTCTGCCATCCTATATCAATACATTAAAACTTAGAGCAAGTTATGGAGAAAATGGTAATCAGGCAGCAGGTCCTTATGAAAAATACCCACAATATTCTTTGGCGGGGAACTATCTTCAAACCAATGCAGGATTTATCCTAACTCCAGGAGCACCAGATGGCTTAATATGGGAAAAATCTAATAAAAGAAATATCGGGTTGGATTTTTCATTGGGCAAAAATGGAAGCTTTTATGGAACTTTTGATGTTTATTCCAATAAAAATCCTAATCAAATCTATGATGTTCCAATTTCTCCTTCTACAGGATTCAGCTCTATTGTTAAAAATCAGGCAGAAGTAAAATCTAAAGGTTTTGAAGTTTTATTAGGATATAGAAAAAATAATGAATTTTTCAGTTGGGATATTAAGGCAAACTACTCCTATAATGATTCTAAAATTACCTATTTAAGAGGAGATAGCGTACCTACAATTATTCCTGGTTTAAAAGCTTTTTTCCCAGGGCATAACCCGACAGAATATTACACAAGATTGTGGGCAGGGGTAGATTCTTCAAACGGAGATCCACTATGGTACACAGATGATACAAGAACTGCTACAACGAATGATATAAATAAGGCCAAATTAGCTTTTACAGGTCAAAAAGCTTTACCCACCCATATAGCTAGTTTAATTAATGAATTTACTTACAAAGGGTTTAAGTTTTCATTCATGTTAAATTATCAGGGAGATTATTCAGTATGGGACAGATGGGGATTTGTGTATGAATCAGATGGAGCGTTTCCTACAGTAAATACTACGACCGCAGCGCTTTATGATTCATGGAGTCCTAGTAATCCAAATGCATCAATGCCTAAACAGGTATTTAATGGTAATCGATCTTCCAATACCAACTCTACAAGATATCTTTATAAAGGGGATAATATTAGATTAAGAAATGTAGAATTGGGATTCACCTTTAAAGAATCAATGCTTAATGTAAAAGGATTAAAAGGTATTTATGCTTATGTAAGAGGCGTTAATTTATATACCTATGCGTTTGATAAGAAACTTCGTTTTGATCCTGAAGCAAATTCAAATGCATTTGCTTATACGGTTTCTAATTTAGGAGTTTTTGATATGACACAACCCAATATGAGACAGTTTATTTTTGGTGTACAGGTTGATTTCTAATTATTTAAAGTTAAAAAAATGAAAAAAATAAAAATATTATTAATATTATTGACTGGAGTTGTTGTAAGTTCATGTCAAAATGATTTTTCTGAAGAATTGCCTCCTACAACATTTCCTTTAAATGAAGCCATTACTAATGAAAAAGTATTAAACACGGCGGTAAATGGTCTATATGGATATTATCAGACGAATGGTGATGGATCAATTAATTCTTACGGAGCTTTATTGCCTACTTTACAGGAGCTGCTTGGGGATAATGCTTTTGTAGCTTTGGTAAATTCTAATAGATTTTCAACAACTAGAGATCCTAATCTTACTTTTTATACTCAAAACAGTGCTGATATTGCGACTGTATGGGCATCACTGTATAAAATTATTGCAAATGCTAATTTTGTTCTTGGATATGAAGGAAAGATTTCAGATGATTCAAACACACCAGGAACGCCAAACAATTTATTTGGTCAGGCTTATGCCGTAAGAGCAATGGCTTATACAACATTGGTATCTTTATTCAGTGATAATTTTAACGGTTCTAATCCTGAATTTGGGGTTCCTCTTCCGTTGGATTTTAAGCCCGGTACAAACTTACCTAGAGGAAGTGTTAAACAGGTTTATGATCAAATATTTGCAGATTTAACAAAAGCAGCTTCACTGGTAGGGACAACAAATGGTAGTAGGAAATTTAATGCCGCTGCAATAGATTTGTTATTTTCGAGATATTATCTTACAGTTAAAAACTATCCTCAGGCAGATACCTATGCTCAAAAAGTTCTTAATAACACGGCATATACTTTATTACCTTCATCGGGAGTTGCTAACTTTTTTAATGTTGCTGGAGAAACAAATGCTGAAATAATTTTCCAGATTGATTATAATGCTCTCGATTTACCGGGTGCTAATGATGGTATTACAGCAACCTGGTCTTCTACTGGAAGATATAAGCAGAACTTTGCTACCCAGACGTTTTTCAATAAATTGGGAGCTGATGATGTTAGAAGAGGAACATGGTACAGAAATACAGGATATGTTCTTACCTTAGCTGATAATCCTAAACCTATAGATGTTATGAAATATACTGCCACAGATAGAGATATTGTGGTATTAAGAAAAACCGAAGCTGTTTTTAATCAGCTGGAAGCTTTATATTATACCAATCCTGTAGAAGCCCTTGCGAAACTCAATACTTGGGTTAAAACATATAGAGATGTGGGATATACTTATGCAGGTACCGGAACAGATCTTTTGAAAGAGATTTTGATGCAGAAAAACCTTGAAATGTTCTTGGAAGGTTTCAGATATAGTGATTTAAAGAGAAACGGACTTGCTTTCAAAAATCCTCAGACACAGGTTGAATTGACATCAGCTAAAGTTCAGTTTAAAGCTCTCCCTTTACCACAAGCTGAATTAAATACAAACTTAGGTATTAAACAATTTCCAGGATATTAAAATTATAGCAGATAATAAATTAAGCCCTGTTTTTCAGGGCTTTTTGTTATAAATATAGACCTCAGTATTCAAAACCAAAATTTAACCTCTCAATATTCTCTAGAAAAAATAACCTTCATCTGATAATTCTTCGGTGTAACACCCACCAGCTGCTTAAATACCCTCGTAAAATAATTTGTATCCGAAAATCCGGTTTGGTAAGCAGTTTCTTTAATACTATTCTGATTCGAAAGTAATTCTTTGGCTTTATTAATCCTTTCCTGTAAAATAAAATCATTGGGAGAAATGCCCAGCTCATCCTTAAACATCCTGAAAAAATTCGATTTGCTCACATAAGCCAACTTGGCAATACTCTCAATTGAAAGTTTCTGATGAAGATTTTTCCGGATATAATCTACGGCAAAACCTATTCTGGATTTATTCTTGGCTACATTTTTTTCTACCATACTTCTGGCCTGGGTCTGCATAAGCCGGATCAAAAGCTCTTTTAAAGCAAGATCTGCCATGATATCCTTTTGGGAATTATCGTCCATAGCAATCCTCATAATGTTGTTGGTAGCAGAAGCCAGAGATTGATTGTTAAAAAGAAAATATTCATCCAGCTGAATATTCCATTGGGAAGCTTCATCTGTTTTAGGAAGGCTGTAATTAAAATAATTGAGAGAATCTTCTATGAAATCAGGATTGAGGCTCAAGGAAATACATTGAGTAGGGGATTCATCCGCATCGGGAAAATCAATCACCATGGTCTCACCCGGAGCTACAAGAATGCTTTCACCGGGAAAATAATCGAAGTAATTGGTTTTATGGTCCAGTTTCATATGCTTTTTTCCTCTCAGCATGGCTGTAAAAGCTATGTTTTCAAAATGAAGCTTAACCCCAAAGGCCGCTTTGTGAGTTTCATATATACTAAATTCACAATTGTTCAGACTGAATTTGGTCTGATGCTCTACAAGGCTTTGCAGCTGCTTTTCCTTCTTTAATTCAGGAGTATTTAATAAAAATTTATTATTACTGATCATTTCTAAATATTTTAAAGGACCTAATAACTCAAATATAGAAAATTTAGCTCTGGGTTGCTGTTAATAAAATTATAAAATTGGAGGGCTGCACTATTTTGAAGTGTTTTTATACGATTGTGCTATAGCTTTTTCTATGGTAAATGTAATTTGGCATAACGAAAAATTAAAACAATACTAATATGAGCACAATGACAGAACCGAGATCAGAGACCGCATTGCAGTGGCCTGAATTCAAAAACAAATATGATAATTATATTGATGGAAAATTTACACCTCCGGTAAACGGGCAGTATTTTGATGTAGTTTCACCGGTAGATGGTAAAAACTTTACCCAGGTGGCGCATTCCTCAAAAGAAGACCTAGAGCTGGCTGTAAATGCTGCAGATAAAGCTTTCCAGACCTGGAAAAATACATCATCCACAGAAAGAAGTGTTATTCTGAATAAAATAGCAGACAGAATTGAGCAGAACCTTCAGTACCTTGCTGTGGTAGAAACCATCGACAACGGAAAGGCAGTAAGAGAAACACTGGCCGCAGACTTGCCTTTAGCAATAGACCATTTCAGATACTTTGCTTCCGTAATCCGTGCCGAAGAAGGCTCTCACAACGAACTGGATAAAGATACGGTATCACTTATTGTTCACGAACCCCTGGGCGTCATCGCACAAATTATCCCATGGAATTTTCCTATTCTGATGGCAGTATGGAAGCTGGCTCCGGCACTGGCTGCAGGAAACTGTGTTGTATTGAAGCCTGCAGAAAGCACTCCGGTGTCCATTTTAGTTTTAATGGAAATCATCGGTGATCTTCTTCCTGCAGGAGTTGTTAATATTGTCAACGGTTTCGGGGCAGAACTAGGAAGAGCGTTGGTAACCAACCCTAAAGTATCAAAAGCGGCATTCACCGGATCTACTGCTACAGGGCGCCTTGTAATGCAGTATGCTACAGAAAATATCATTCCTGTAACTCTGGAGCTTGGCGGTAAGTCTCCCAATGTTTTCTTTAATTCGGTAATGGATGCGGATGATGAATTCCTCGACAAAGCCATTGAAGGAGCAGTTCTTTTTGCCCTTAATCAGGGAGAAATCTGTACATGTCCGTCCAGATTATTGGTTCAGGAAGATATTGCAGATGCTTTCATCGCCAGAGTGATCGAAAGAGTAAAAGCCATCAAAATTGGAAACCCGCTGGATAAGACAGTAATGATGGGTGCTCAGGCCTCGCAAATTCAGAAAGACAAGATTCTTTCCTACATTCAATTGGGAAAAGAAGAAGGAGCGGAAGTTCTTGTCGGAGGAGATGTTAATAATATAGGAGAAGGCCTGGAGGACGGATTTTATATCCAGCCTACCATTTTTAAAGGTAATAACAGGATGAGAATTTTCCAGGAAGAAATCTTCGGTCCGGTACTGGCTTTCACGACTTTCAAAGATGAAGAGGAAGCCGTAAAAATTGCCAACGATACCATTTATGGATTGGGTGCCGGAGTATGGACAAGAGATGCACATCAGCTGTACAATATTCCGCGCCAGATTCAGGCAGGAAGAGTTTGGGTAAACCAATACCATTCTTATCCGGCAGGAGCACCTTTCGGAGGATATAAGCAGTCCGGTATCGGTCGTGAAAACCACAAAATGATGCTGGATCACTATCGTCAGACTAAAAATATGCTGATCTCTTACAACAAAAACAAATTAGGTTTCTTTTAATTTTAATATTAGGGCGTGCCCGTTTGCCCCGGCGGAGCCGGGGCAAAACGGTCGGGCTGTTCCAGGGCTTCACTTCGTTTCGGTGCTTCATTTCATTCCGCACCGGCTCGTTCCTCGCCGCCCTTCCCATCCCTCACGTGGACAGATATACTCCTGATCAGGAAATTCCGGTTGAAAAGATAATCAGCACCCCTGTTTGAATAAAAAATATTTTAATCACCTAAGGTCATCATAAACCAGGTGCGAAAGTTGTGGAATAAATAAAAATTTCAAATATATTTCTACAAGTATTAAACAAAGAATAGCTATACAGAATATAGATAATGCATAAACTTAGCGAATAGTACAAAGTCTTTGTATTTCAAAGATAAGCGAAGCGGTTTTGTTTATCTTAAAAACACACTGTTATTACTCACCCTTGTCTTGCTATTAATAAAAAAGTATCCCCAATTTTTGTATCCATTCGTTATCCGTGAATTGATAATAACCCGTCAGAAAATTCACAGTTCAAACGACCTTCATAACTAATAAAAAACTTTAATCCATATGATTCCAAAAACAATGAAAGCCGCTGTAGTTCAAGGCTACGGACAACCCCTGAAAATTGAAGAAGTTCCGGTAAGAGAACCCGGAAGATATGAAGTACTCGTGAAAGTAATAGCCTGTGGAGTCTGCCATACCGATCTGCATGCTGTAGACGGTGACTGGCCGGCAAAACCTAAAATGCCCCTGATTCCCGGACATGAAGGAGTCGGTATCGTTGTAGCCTGCGGGCCCGAGGCACAGGTAAAAGAAGGGGATGCCGTAGGAGTTCCATGGCTGTACAGCGCTTGCGGATGTTGTGATTACTGTATTACCGGCTGGGAAACACTGTGTGAAGCTCAGAAAAATGGAGGATATAGTGTAGATGGAGGTTTCGCAGAATATGTTATTGCAGATTCCAGATATGTGGGACATTTAAAATCAGATGTCAACTTTTTAGAAATTGCCCCGATTTTATGTGCTGGAGTAACTGTTTACAAAGGCTTGAAAGAAACTGAAACAAAACCCGGAGAATGGGTAGCGATCTCAGGAATCGGAGGATTGGGACATGTTGCCGTTCAATATGCCAAAGCAATGGGAATGCACGTGGCAGCAATTGATGTAGCAGACGATAAGCTTGAATTAGCCAAAAAATTGGGAGCAGATTTAGTAGTCAATGCAAAAACTACAGATCCCGGAGAATATCTTCATAAAGAAGTTGGCGGTATGCATGGTGCATTGATTACGGCGGTTTCTCCCATTGCTTTCAAGCAGGGAATAGACGTTCTTAGAAGAAAAGGAACCATTGCTCTCAACGGTCTGCCTCCCGGTTCTTTTGAACTTCCGATCTTTGAAACGGTTTTAAAAAGAATCACGGTAAGAGGTTCTATCGTAGGAACAAGAAAAGATCTTCAGGAAGCACTGGATTTCGCTAATGAAGGACTGGTAAAAGCTACAGTGACCTCTGCAAAACTGGAAGACATCAATGAGGTATTTGATAAAATGAAAAAAGGACAGATAGACGGACGAATCGTACTGGATATTGCCGGTTCAAATTAATGGACCCGGCGTCAAATAGCCGGGTTTTTCTTTTAAAAAGATGTATTGAAAGATAAAATTAATCAGCCATTGATTAAAAAAATTGCTAAGTCTGCCGGATTCGCGAGAGAAAAATTTTAGTAACAATATTTTCACTGATGGTAACAGATTCTTAACATAAAAAAATCAATAAAATTTAAAGTTAAGAATAGCTCTGAATAAAAGAAGCCTCAATTTAAAGCGTTTCAAGAATTAAAAAACAATAGCGCCCTAGCGTTTATCCAACTACAGAAAAACCTGAACTAACTAATTCAAAAACAGCTATGGAAACAAAAAAATGCAGACTATCCGCTACAGAAAAAGCTCTTGAAGTAATCCGCGAGCTGGAAATAAAATATGGAGCATTAATGTTTTATCAGGCAGGAGGATGTTGTGAAGGAACGCAGCCGCAGTGTTTTGAGAAAGGAGGATTCTTTCCCAGAATGAACGACGCTATGATCGGAACCATAAACGGGCATGAATTCTGGATAGACCGAGACCTTTTTGAATACTGGCAATACTCTCACTTTACCCTTGATGTGACTGATGGGTTCGGTCCGGGAGGATTCTCACTGGAAACCCCTTTAGGTAAAACTTTTAAAGTTCATTACCGGCTCTTTACTCCGGAGGAATATGGAAATCTAGAACAAGTAAAGCGCAGTGAATAAAAGCTGGGCAATATTCAAATAAGAAATTTACAAGATTTGTTCAATATGGAAAAAATCAGGTCTTCACAAACCGGTTCACAAACATAGCTGCAACCACATCACCCACCGCATTGAGAACCGTAGCCAGAGGATCTACAAGAGTTCCGATGATCATCACGGCCGGAATAGCTTCCTGAGGCAGTTTATAAACCGAGATCATCAGCATTTCTCCGATATATCCACCGTTCGGAATACCACCGGCTACAATACTCACAAATACAGTTATACCTAAGGCTAGCAGAAGATTGGCTGGATCAAAAAAATCTTTCCCGATAATCAGAAATGCAACATAGATCTTAATGATAGAAGACATTGAAGAGCCGTTCTTATGAAGAGTAGTCCCAATTGGGATCACCAGATTCGCAATAGAATTCGGGATACCGATCTTAGATGCTGCCTGAAGATTTGCGGGCATCGTTGCAAAACTGCTGCACGTACTTAAAGCGGTAAGAGTAGGGTAGGCAGCATTGCCCCAGAAACCTTTGATACCCTTGCGGCCATCTGCCATGAATGCATATAGGGTAAAAAACATAAAGAAATAAACGATTCCGGCAATATAATACAGTCCGAGAGGTTTTGCATAAAATCCAAAAAGCTGAGGTCCCAAAGTGGCGACCTGATAAGCAAAATAGGCACCTAAACCAATTGGAGCCAGCTTCATAATCAGTAAAAGAAGTTCTTTCATGACTTCATACCCTGAAGCAATAAATACCCTGAAAGGTTCTCCCTTTTCACCTGCCTTCCGGGCCGAAAATCCTGTAAGGAAAGCAAAAATAAGAAGCGCCAGCATATTCTGTCTTGAAAAAAGTGCCGTGAATTCCCCAACGGTGAAAAAGCCTACAATCCGGTCACCCCATGTATCAGTATTCGCTGTTTCTGTAATGACTTCACTGCTTCCCGAAACCCCGGAAACAGGAAACAAATACACCGCACAGATGGTAAAAACAGCGGCTGTAAGAATGAAGAACAGAAACGTTAAAGACATGGTAAGAATAATCCTTCCAAACTTAGACTGTTGTTCCAGAGAGGCAATAGAATTGGATACTGCGAAAAATACCAGAGGAACTACACTCACAAAAAGAAGATTGAGGAAAATATCCCCCAACGGTTTAATATATTCTACAATGCTGGGAGCTGCAATCCCTATAATGCTCCCAACTGTAATTCCTAAGAGTAAAAGTATAATTCCTGAGTAGTTTTTCAAGACCTCTTTCATGTAGTACTTTTTATCAAAGATAGGTTTATTTTTAACATTCTGTTATACAATTTTCAGAGGCAAATTTCATAAATTTGAGTAAATATCGTTTCTATGGCTTATATAGATTACTATAAAATTTTGGGCGTAGATAAAAGCGCAACACAGGATGACATTAAAAAAGCTTACCGCAAACAGGCGAGAAAGCTGCATCCTGACCTTAATCCCGATGATAAAGAGGCCGAAAGAAAATTCAAGGAACTGAATGAAGCCAATGAAGTGCTCAGCAATCCAGAAAATCGTGCCAAGTATGACAAATACGGAGAAAACTGGAAACATGGTGAAGAATATGAAAAAGCCCAGCAGCAGCAAAGGCAGTATCAACAGCAGAATTACGGTGGAGGTGGATTTTCCGGTGCCGATTTTGGTGAGGGTGAAGATTTTTCCGATTTCTTTCAGAATATGTTCGGTGGCAGTGGTGGAAGTAGTTTCGGGAGAGGTTCACGAGGAAGTGCCTCCGGGAAATTCAAAGGACAGGATGTTCACGCTGAACTGAATTTAAATTTACGAGATGCTGCCCAAACCCATCCGCAAACCTTTGAGATCAACGGTAAAAAAGTAAGAATTACCATTCCGGCGGGAGTATATGACGGACAGCAGATCAAGCTTAAAGGTCATGGAAACCCAGGATTTAATGGAGGTCCGCATGGGGATTTGTACATTACATTCAATATTCCGGCAGATCCGGATTTTGAAAGAACAGGAGATGATCTGAAAACGAAAGTAGCCATTGATCTGTATACCGCTGTGTTAGGAGGAGATGTAAAAGTAAATACTTTGGATGGAAGTGTCAATCTTAAAGTTAAACCGGAAACCCAGAACGGAACGACCGTAAGATTGAAAGGAAAAGGCTTTCCTTTATACAAAAAAGAAGGTCAGTATGGAGATCTTTTTGTGACTTACGAAGTAAAGCTGCCGGTAAATCTTACCGAAAAGCAGAAAGAACTTTTTGAACAACTTAAAAATTCCTAAGCCATGAGTGAAAGAATATCACGCGAAGAAGTAGTGAAAATATACAATATAGAGATCACTTTTTTTAATGAACTCGTAGACTACGGATTACTAAGTATACACATCGAAGATGAAATCAGCTATCTGATGTACGAAGACCTGCCTGATCTGGAAAAATTTGTCAACTGGCATTATGATCTTGAAATTAATCTTCCGGGAATGGAAGTCATTCATCATATGCTGAAAAAACTGGATACCCTGAAACGGAGAAATCGAGAACTGATGAATAAACTTGCTGCAATCAGTGATAAGTATGGGGAAGAGTAGGGTTCAGGATAGCATTTATTCTCAAATCCTGCACTCAGCTTAAAATAATTTCCGGATTCAGACTATTTCGTTTAGCTTTGCAGACTAGAGCAATAGAATCGTTATGAATGAAGAAAAGGTGATTATTTTAAAGCCTAAAAGACAGGATTTTGAGGAAATATACTTCAGCGGGAACCAGGGAAGCTTGCTGTTTTCGCCTACAACAAAGAGTAAAACAGTTTTTACCATAGCTTCAGCACTGATTGTAGGTGCTGCTTTTCTTTTAAAAGATCAGTTCAGTAAAGAAAATCAGGGGATTTTATATTTTCTGAGTTTTATATTCCTGCTTTGTGCTGTTTTTCTGTCCGTAAGTATCAATAAAGTTTCAAGATGGAAAAAACAGGTGAATCAATACTTAAATGGGCTTGAAAACTGTAAAGTATACGAAATCCGGTTTGATCAGAATTTTTTCGTAGTAGTCATTGATGATGAAAAGGAATCCAGCGAATGGAAAGATTTTGATTATTTTGAAAATAATGAACAGTTTATTTCCCTTGAAGGAAAGTACAGCTATATGTTTCCTAAGAAATCAATGAGCGAAAAAGACTACAATTTCCTTAAGAAAACATTAAAAGAAAATATTAAATCATAAAAAATCAGAGCAAGTTGCTCTGATTTTTATTTTATGGGTGAATCAGTAAATCAGCGGTTCTGCCTTTGTCCGATTTAACCTTTTATATTCTATTATTCCAGCCATCCCATCTCTTTCATCCACTCATCATTGTAGATCTTTCCTACATATCTTGAACCGTGGTCATGAAGAAGCACAACAATAACATCGTCTTTGGTAAACTGATCTTTCATTTGTATAAGAGAAGCAATCGCACTTCCTGCAGAATATCCGCAGAAAATTCCTTCCTCCTTAGCAAGCTTTCTTGCATAGATGGCACCGTCTTTATCAGTTACCTTTTCAAAATGATCAATAACAGACATATCATAGTTCTCAGGAATAATATCTTCCCCAATCCCTTCTGTGATGTAAGTATAAGCATGATCGTAGTGAAGTTCCCCTGTTTCATGGAATTCTTTCAGGATAGAACCGTAAGTATCCACACCGATTACTTTGATATCAGGATTTTTCTCCTTGAAGAAAGTTCCGCATCCTGTAATAGTACCTCCTGTTCCTGCACCTACTACAAAATGAGTTAGTTTTCCTTCCGTCTGTTCCCAGATTTCAGGAGCAGTAGACTCATAGTGAGCTGCTCTGTTGGATAAATTATCATATTGGTTTACATACCATCCGTTTTCTGTTTCCTTAGCCAGTCTTTTGGAAACGGAATAATAAGAACGAGGATCCGTAGGTTTTACATCGGTAGGACAAACAATTACTTCTGCTCCTACAGCACGTAGAATATCACATTTTTCTTTTGACTGCTTGGAATTCGTTACAAAAATACATTTGTAACCTTTGATAATAGCGGCAAGAGCCAGTCCCATTCCTGTATTTCCGGAAGTTCCTTCAATAATGGTTCCGCCGGGTTTTAATCTTCCGTCTTTTTCGGCATCTTCAATCATTTTAAGAGCCATTCTGTCCTTCACTGAGTTTCCAGGATTGAAGGTCTCAACTTTTGCCAAAACTAAAGCCGGAAAATCTTCACCTAAAACTTTATTAAGCTTTACAAGAGGAGTATTTCCGATAGTTTCAAGGATATTTTTTGCGTATTTCATAAATGGTTTATAAGCGGTTGCAAAGATAAGGCTTTAAAAATTAGCCACGTAATTTGGTAGAAATGATTTATAAAAAGTGAATGATTAATTATTAGTGGTGAATTTTTTACTGTGAATCATTAATAAGATAGCAGAGAATTCACTATTCATCCTTAATTATATTTAATCACTTTCACTGGTGAAATCTTACTGATCAGATAACTCGGAATAATCAGAGCCAGTCCGGAAATAAGAAGAATTCCTAATGAAATGGAGATAATGGCGATAGGGTTAAGATCTACCGGAACCGTGCTTACATAATAATTCTCAGGATTAAGCTTGATTACCCCAAAAAATTTCTGAATCAGAATAAGTCCAAGACCAATGGCATTTCCATAGAGAAGTCCTGGAATCATAATAATCAGGGTGTAATTGATGAAGGTTGCTCTGATCTGAGCATTGCTCGCTCCCAGTGTTTTAAGAAGCCCGATTGAATTGGTCCTTTCGATGATCAAAATTAAAAGAACCATGATGATGTTGATCACCACTACCACGAGCATAATGATAATGATAAGGGCAATATTCGTATCAAATATACTGATCCAGTCATTGATCTGAGGGTATTTCTCAGTTGCTTTTTCTGCATAATTTTTATAGCCGATAAGCTTTTCAATCTCCGGAAAATCTTTATCAATATCATTGACGTTTTTCAGGAAAATATCAATTCCGCCCACTTCATCCGGTTTCATTTCCTGTATTCTTCGAACGTGATTGATTCCTCCAATAACGAACTGATCATCAATCATTTTTATGTCAGTTTTGTAAATTCCGATAATTCTGAATTTACGATAGATTGGTTTCTGATCCGCTTTTGAAAATATAGTTACGATACTGTCGTTCACTTTAAGGTGAAGGTCATTCGCAACTTTTTGTGATATGGTAACATCATTGTTGAAGCCTTTTTCCGTTACCGTTGGAGTTGTTCCGGCTATAAGGAATTTTTTAAATCTCAGGCTGTCAAAATCTTTGCCGACTCCTTTAAAAATGATTCCTGCAAAACTATGCTCGTTCCGCATAATTCCGGTAACCGTAGCATATTTCTGAACGCTTTCCACATCGGGAAGCTCCTTGATCTTTTGAATATTAAGTCCCTGATTATCTAAAATAGAGGTGTTATAAGAGGAATTTGATCTTGTAGACCGCAAAGTAATATGGCCGCTGAAATCTGCCAGTCTCTCTTTAATGGCTTTCTTTGAACCGAAACCGGTAGCTACGGTAATTAAAGAAACAATGATTCCCAAAGCTACAGAAAGCCTGCCGATGAAGATGATAACCCTTGATAGGTTATTTTTGTTATCTTTGGAAAACGCTATTTTTCTAGAGAAATATAAAGGAAATTTCAAGCTTATGAATTTAGATTTCAAAATTAAAAATTTACTTCTGATTTGCCTAATTTTTTTGGGAGTATTCAATCAATATTATTCTCAGAGCCAAGATCAAACAGATTTTAAAACAGGGGCCGATCAGCCGGAAGTTTATCTGCCGTTACTGAAAAATAAAACGATTGGTGTTGTGACGAATCAGACTGGACTGATGAGCGACAGAACCCATGTCGTAGATTTTCTGGTTAAAAATAATATTAAAATCAAAACGATTTTTGCACCGGAACATGGTTTCAGAGGAGATGCAGATGCCGGAGAAAAAGTAAAAAACGGAGTAGATGTGAAAACCGGAATTCCCATCATTTCTTTATATGGAAACAACAAGAAACCTAAACCTGAACAGTTGAAAGGAATTGATGTTGTTGTGTTTGATATCCAGGATGTTGGGGTGAGGTTTTACACTTATATTTCTACATTAGCCTACCTCATGGAAGCCGGAGCTGAAAATAATGTTGAGGTCATGGTACTGGATCGTCCCAATCCTCATGACGGGTATACAGACGGGCCTGTCTTAAGAAAAAAATGGTCAAGTTTTGTA
Source organism: Chryseobacterium vaccae (assembly GCF_009602705.1). NCBI lineage: Bacteria > Pseudomonadati > Bacteroidota > Flavobacteriia > Flavobacteriales > Weeksellaceae > Chryseobacterium > Chryseobacterium vaccae. The sequence goes on from NZ_VSWH01000001.1 coordinate 4,719,474, forward strand.
GGAATGCACGAAGTTCCTGTAGTATATGGGCTGACGATAGGAGAATACGGTAAAATGGTAAATGGTGAAAGCTGGCTGAAAAATGGAGTTCAGGCAAAATACACCCTGATCCCGATGAAAAATTATCATAAAAAACAGCGGTATCCTATTTTAGATAAGCCTTCTCCCAACCTTCCGAATGATCAATCAATCAATCTGTACCCAAGCTTATGCTTTTTTGAAGGAACCCAGGTTTCTGCAGGAAGAGGAACAGATCTGCCGTTTCAGGTATACGGATCTCCGTGGACGCCGGAACTGCCTTATCAGTTTACTCCAAAACCTAATTTCGGGGCAAAAGATCCCTTCCTGAATGGGAAACTCTGCTATGGGGAAAACCTTTCAGAATACCCGAAAGATCTTCGGGAACTTAATCTCGAATGGCTTATGAAAGCTTATAAAAATTATAAAAATCCACAGCAGAATTTCTTTCTTGAAAATTTGTTTTTTGATAAACTGGCGGGAACAGATGAGTTCAGAAAACAGATTATTGCCGGAAAATCAATTCAGGAAATCAAAGCCTCCTGGAAAAATGATCTGGAAAAATTTGAAAAAATCCGTACCAAATATGTGGTGTATCAGGATTAATTAATTGAAGAAATTATAAAGTTGGAAGCTGGAAGAGGGATGCTGGAAGTTACTTTTAGTTATAGGTATTGAAAGCCACCAGAAAATCAAATTAAATAAAAGCAGATCAACATTTGCTCTTAATGACTTTCAAAAACTTCCTTCTTCCATCATCCAGCTTCAAACCTGCATCTATCAGATATTCTTATCCTGAACTTACGTTAATTAATCAAAGTTTTGTGGAGGCTTATTATCATTCTTACCTTTATTCAGAATGAAAAGTCCTACAGATAATCCGATAACTCCGGCAAAGGCTGTCATCAGGGCTCTTTCCATTTTGTCAGGCTGATTATTCCCGAGATAATTCATTAAAAAAAGGATCACAAAAGTGGTCACTGAAATGATAATATGATTTTTTCCGAACAGTTTCATGAAGATTATTTTATCTGGTAAGAAATCATAACACCTCCTCTATAAGGGATGATCTCGCCACTTTTATTATATTTTTGAGCCATATCGTAGCGTTTGCCACTTTCACGGTCGTATCCTTTGTAGAAATCCTGAGAGGTACCTATACCTGCATAGATGTCCATGTTCCAGCGGTCGGATAATTGAAATTGGTATCCTCCTGTAATACCAAATATAAGAGAATATCCCTTTTGATACATATTTGATCTAATGAAAGTTTCCCCTCTTTCATTACCATACAGATTATCATTCCAATAATCCCATTTCTGCAGAACAAATGCTGATGCAGCAATGTTAGCTCCTATATACCAATGGTTGAAAGCTTTGTTAAAATAATATCTTCCTTCTACCGAAACAGAATAATACTGCAGTTCATGTCCTGCAAATGATTTCCATGGAGAGACAAGAACATCTCCCTGAAGCGTATATTTTTCACTCAGCTGTTTCTCTGCGGCAATATTAATTACACCAATAGGAATAAGAACGGCATTGCCTTTCAGATATAATTTCTTTTCCTGTTCGGGTTCCTGCTCCTGGGCTGATAATGTTCCTATAGACAGGATTGCAAAGAGTCCGGCGAGAAATTTTTGTTTCATCATTAATTTTATTTTAGTTGATTTAGTAATTCATCTGCAAGGTTATAGTCTTTATGGGATTGAATGGCTATATTCTTTGACATGGTTGCATACGTCTTGGCCAACTGTTTATTTCCGGTCAGGAAGTAGAGTTTGGCCAGAATATAAGTGTTTTCAGAGGTTTCGCCCCGCATTACAGATTTCTCAGCCCATTCTGTGGCTTTCTTTAATGATGATGGCGTTTTTATGTGATCACTGAATACCCACGCAGCTCTTAGAAGCTCATTGGGATCATAGGCATCAGAATTTTTGTAATAATCCATAGCAGCTTTTTCAAACTCAGGATAGTTGGCATGCTGCTCATAATAGCTTAGCTTAGTCTGGTTAAGCTTAGACAGAGCAAGCTCTTTTCCTACCAACGGTTCAGCAGATTTCATGAAAAAATCCTCGTTGATCTTTTTATTTTTATCATCGATGGATTGTGCTAAGATTTTCGAGAGTTTTAGTTGGCTGTCGAATTCTTTGTAGGTATCTTCCGGAAGGTATTTTACAATATCGGATTTTCTTGATGAAAATGTTTTATAGTTGCTGTCTTCAGTAGACTTCAGAAAAAACAGAAGAAAACCTATTTCTTCTTTGGAAAGTTCTTCTGTAGCTTTTTTATTTTCAAAATATCTTTCAGATGCTTTTTTAGCGAAATCATAATCAGAGCTAGAGTTCAGCTTCATAATATTGATCAGAAATGCAGGATCTTTTTCACCTTTGGCAAAACGTTCTTTTAAAGAACCCTTTTTGTTGGAAGGAGAGTTGATATCCTGAGCCATAGCTACAAAAAGACCTTCTTCCATGTAGCCGGAATTCTGAGAAACCAGTTCACCTTCTCCATTTAAAAAAAGGTAAGTAGGATAGGAACGTACTCCAAATTTAGCCGCGATTTCCCTGCCTTCTCCCTTCTCCATATCGAATCTGGCATTAATGAAATTGGCATTATAATAATCTCCGACAGATTTTTGGGTAAAAACATTTTTCTCCATCATCTTGCAGGGTCCGCACCAGGCCGCATAAGCATCTATAAAGACCAGTTTTTTTTCTTTTTTGGCCTTGGCTATAATATCTTTAAACGGTAATTCCTGAAACTGGATGGCTTCCTGAGCCAGTATAATGACAGAACAAAAAACAAATATTCCGGAGATCAGTTTCTTCATTTTCAAATAAAATTTACAGGCGAAGATAGGTAATTTCCGAAATATAGGCAGTGAAATTGAGGAGGCAGAACTCTATATTAACTATTTTTAAGACTATCATTTTTGTTTTATAATAAAAAAACAGGCCTAAAGCCTGTTGATTATAGTAAGTTTAAAGCAAGTTTCAAGAAACTGCATTAACTGCTTCTTTGATCAGTTCTGTAATTTCCTTGGGATGAGTCGCTAATGAGGCATGGCTGGCATCCAGATGAATGATTTTTTTCGGATTCATTCTTTCTGCCATTTCTTTTTCTGTTTCAGGAGGGATCATACGGTCATTATCTGATACCTGATACCAGCTAGGTTTGGTTTTCCAGGCAGGTTCTCCGGCTTCTGCAGCAAAAATACTCCCGTGGATAGGCTTTTGAGATAAAGACATTACAACAGAATCTTCAGGATTTAAGTCCTGCGCAAAACTTTCATGGAATTTGTCATATTTTATCCATAAAAACCCTTTGGCATCCGGAACAATATTGGCTGCTCCTGAAGGTTGATCCCTGCGTCCGAAAATTCCTCCCAGACTTTCGCCTTTATCAGGTGCAAAAGCTGCAATATAAACAAGTCCTGCTACTTTATCATGATGACCGGCACCGGAAATTACAGCTCCTCCATAGGAATGTCCTACCAAAATAACTTTGCCTTCCTGCAGGTCAATCAGGTCCTTTGTTTTCTGAATATCGTCTTCCATAGACGTTAAAGGATTCTGTACGCTTCTTACGGTATATCCTTCATGGTGAAGGTTTTCAATAACATGTCTCCAGTGTGAGCCATCCCCCCATGCTCCGTGAACTAAAACGATCGTAACATTTTTATTTTCCATATACTTTAGATTTTGTACTACAAATTTAGGATGCTGATGGTGAAAAAATGTTCACTTTAGTTAACGTTTTAAAGTCCGGTTCCGGATTCGGCTTAAAGACTGAGGTTTTATCCCTAGATAACTGGCAATATGTTTCTGGGCAACCAGCTGAAAAATTTTTGGGTTTTCGGTGAGAAGTCTGTGGTATCTTTTTTCAGGTGAATAATAGAGAAGCTCTTCAATTCTTTTTTTGGCGTTCAGATAAATAACTTCTGTCATTTTTCTTCCGAACTCCTGCCAGTAGGCATCTTTCTGATACAGTTTCTGAAGATCATCTTTATGAAGCAGCAGAACCTCTGAATCTCTTACCGCTTTGATATTCATTTTTGAACGGGTGCTGCAAAGAATACTTTCATAATCCGTAAAAAAGTAATTGTCAAAATGAAACGTGAAATTAACGTCCTCACCATTTTCATTGAGGTAAAAGGTTCTCATAAATCCGGTTTTTAAAAAACCTAAATATTGACATTCATCACCCTCCTGCAGGAAAAAATCTGATTTTTTATAAACTGCTTCCTGCAGATAACCACAGAATTCTTCATAATGGGCTTCGTCAACCAAAAACAGAGGACCATATGTAGCGTATTCGTTGAGGATATTTTTCATTATAAATATTATTTCGCCATATCTATAATACTAAATTATTAAAAACTGACGAAAAAAAAGAAGTGAAAATCAAAAATAATAGACAGACCATAAGAACGGGGGTATACGATTCCTATACATTCTGTTTTGTGAAAGACTTCTCTTATGTATAATTTATTTACTTTGATACAAAATACAAGTTTTTAACCTTTCATCATCTCTTAATAACGGATGTTCAAATTCTTTCACTTTCTCCAATCCAATTTTTTTCATTACGGCCTCTGATTTTATATTAATTTTAGGAGCAATTGAATAAACTTTATCAATATTTAAATTTTTTTCAGCATATTCTAAACATCTTTTTGCTCCCTCTGTTGCAAACCCTTGATTCCATTCATTACATTTTATTCTCCAGCCAATATCAATACACTGAGTAAAATCTGCCTCATAATTTTGCTCACTAAGTCCTATAAAACCAATAAATTCTTTGTTTTCTAATTTTTCAACAGCAAAATAGCAAAATCCATTTTTTTTGAATTGAATTTTCATTTTTTCAATAAATTCAATTGTTTGATTTTTAGTTAAAAGAGTAGGAAAAAATTCCATAACTCTTGAATCTGAATTTATTTTATATAATTCTTCTACATCTTTTTCTTCCCAATTTCTAAAACCAAGTCGGGTAGAAGTGAATATATATTTCTGTTCTTTTGTCATTATTATATTTTCTGTAAACAAAGATATTAAACTCATTTCTACATGAAAGCGTAAAGGTATAAAAGGTTACAGCCGGTGTATCTTAGAGAAAACGGGTAGTAGTGTCAGAATATAGTCAGTTTTTTGATGTTTTTTATAAAAAATAGAATGATACTTTTAATTCACTTTATGGTCCTCAGATCTTTGTTATATTTTTGCAAACGAATTAATTATCTGTAAAAGAAATACTAAAAAGGGATAAAATTTCACCCGGATTTCTTTTAAAGAAAATAGCAATGCAGAAGAAATTGAACATTAACTTTAAACAAGCGCTCTCTCAAAAATCAGTTTACATCGCGGTATTGTCAGCCTGTATTATTGCGGTAACAGCTCTTGCTGTTCTCAGCTTTTTAATTACCAGAGATAGCCGGAAAAATACTGAAGATTTTGCCAGAAAAACCTTTGTCCGGAAATACGAGTCCGTAGAAAACGAATTCAAAAATATTGAAGATTATCAATATCTGCTCCGTGCGCTGATTCAGAAAGACGGGCTGAAAAACTATAAAGATTATTCTTCCGTTCTGAATGACCTGAACAAAAAACGGAACCTTCTGGCCTACAGCTGGTATTATTATGATAACAACAGTACAGGAAAGCCAGAGACCAATAGTCCTTTAACGGATATTTTCAGAAAAGCGGACAATGCAGACCGATCCATTACCATAAAAAACAACAGACCCGGGCATTTTAAAGACCTTCTGGTCACCCGTAAAGACAGCATGTACTGGATAAGCTATGATTCTCTTGCGCTGACAGGTAAAAACAGGCTGTATTATGGCTCTGCAGTGAGTTTAGATGATCTCCATCAGTACTTTATCAATGTAGATAAAAATTCTAATACGTATGCTTATGTTTTTACAAAAGAAGGCATCTGTATTACCCATCCTGAGAAGAAATATCTTGGGAAAAGTATTTTTGAATTTACAGATATTAAACCTAAAGATACTTTGTGTAGTACGGCTAAATCTGGATATACTCAGGGAACTGCCATTTCAGAATACCTTGGAGTAGAAGTAACCCGGTTTATCAAGCCGTTGAAAACAGATAATTTTGAAGGATACACCGTTGTTAATCATGTTAACTTCATCATCGATGAAAATATTTATAAGGTAAAAGCTTATACCACCTATATTTTCCTGGCGGCATTGTTTCTTATTGTCACTGTGTTTATTCTGTTTCAGAGATCTGTTAGGATAGCCTATAAGGAAAAAGAAAAAATACAGTCTGAAAAAAACCTGCTGCTGATTGAAAATGAGAAAATGCATAAAGCAGAAGTGTTGAACCAGCTTCGGCAGCTGAAAAATAATATCAATCCGCATTTTCTTTTCAATTCATTGAATTCCCTGTATATGCTGATCGGGATTAATAAAGATAGCGCACAGAAATTCACCATGAACCTTTCCAGGATCTACAGGTATCTTATTGTGCCTCCAAAAGAAAACAGGGTTCCCGTTGAGCAGGAAATTAATTTTATCCGGCAGTATATGGAACTTTTGAAAAGCAGGTTTGAAGAAGAGCTGACTTTTGAACTGAAGATTAATGCTCCGGAAAGCTTAGAAAAAAAGATTCCTTATTTATCCCTTCAGATCGTAACGGAGAATGCGATAAAACATAATATAGCTACCATAGATCATCCTCTGGAAATCATGATTATCGTTGAAGAAGAGGCGGTTATTGTAAAGAATACTTGGCAGCCGAAAACAGAGCCCGTAGAGGGCGAAAAGTTTGGGATTGATTATTTGAATCAAATTTATGATTATTTTAGGATTAATTCTCTTAATATTTCAGTTGATGGTGAATATTTCGTATGTTTTTTGCCTTTAATGAAGTGAAAATAAAAATCCATTCACTCCCGAAAAACTACCTTTCACTCCCTAACACTATATATAATATTGCTTTACCTTATAGCTTTGCCGGCTAAATCTACTATTTGGAATGAATCGGACTATTTTAATGAAGAACTACAGACTGGCTCTGTATCTGGGACTTGCTATGGCATCGCCGGCAGTACTGGCACAGAAAAAAGATTCTGTAAAAACAGATAAAGAAAAAACGGAGAAAACCGATGTTTCTTCAAAGAAAACAAAAAAAATTGAAGACCTGATTAAAAAAGGAACCTTCAAAAAAGGGCTTTTTAATACCATTCAGGTAAAAACGGATGTTTATTTTGAAATTCCCGACAGCCTTATGGGACGTCAGTTCCTGGTGGTGAATAAACTGTCTCAGGTACCGATGCAGGTGAATGAGGCGGGATTAAATAAGGGAATGAACTATGAAAACAAGATCATCTCTTTTCACCGTGATAATGTAGCCAAAAAAGTTTGGGTGAAAACCTCAGACGTAAAAGTATCATCTCCTAAAAACGACGCGATCACAAAATCTGTAAAAGATAACTTTTCAGAATCTGTGATTGAGGTTTTTGATATTGAGGCCCAGAACAATGACTCTACTTCGGTAGCGATCAAAGTCAATAAGGTTTTTGATGGTAATCAGAAGAGTTTCAATGATGTGCTGGCCAATGTGGGGTTAGGAGGATCTGTGAAATCAAACCTTTCCTATATCGAAGGAGTGAAAACCTTTCCTCAGAATCTTGTGGTGAAATCCCAGTTGACCACTTCTGTGAATGAAGGTGGGGTAGATCTGCCTGTGACATTGGGGGTGACCACTAATCTTGTGTTGCTTTCCAAAATCCCTATGAAACCAAGAGTCTCCGATCAGAGAGTCGGTTTCTTTAGTGAAAAGCATTGGGCATTCAATGACCGTCAGCAAAAAATGGATGAGAAATTCTTCATTACCAGATGGAATTTAGAACCTAAAGATGAAGACAAAGAAAAATATCTGAGGGGAGAGTTAGTAGAGCCGAAAAAACAGATCGTTTATTATATCGATCCCGCAACACCAAAACAATGGCGTGAAAAAATCATAGCAGGAGTGCATGACTGGCAGGCAGCCTTTGAGCAGGCAGGTTTTAAAAACGCGGTCATTGCTAAAATGCCGGATGAAAAAGATGAAGATTTTGACATTGATGACGTAAGATATTCGGTAATCACGTATGCTGCTTCTCCTAAGTCAAATGCAATGGGACCTTCGGTGGTAGACCCGAGAAGTGGGGAGATTATTGAAGCGGATATCATCTGGTGGCATAATGTAATGACTTCTCTTCAGGAATGGATGAGAATTCAGATAGGACCAATAGATCCGAAAGCGAGAGGAAATAAATTCAGTGACGAATATATGGGGGAAGCGATCCGTTTTGTATCGTCTCATGAAGTGGGGCATACGTTCGGATTAAAGCATAATATGGGATCTTCATTTGCATTTCCTGTAGAATCGCTCCGTTCAAAAGAGTTTACTGATAAAATGGGAGGAACAGCTCCTTCTATCATGGATTATGCCCGTTACAATTACGTAGCACAGCCGGAAGATGGCGTTACCGCGATCACTCCAAAAATCGGAATTTATGATAAATACGCTATAGAATGGGGTTACCGCTGGTATCCAGATGAGTTTTCCGAGAAAAAAGCCATCAGAAACTTAATCGAAAAGCACCAGGATGATCCATTGTATTTCTATGGTGAACAGCAAAGCTATCTGGAGACTATTGATCCGCGTTCGCAGTCTGAAGACCTTGGTGATGATGCGATGAAAGCCAGTGAATATGGATTGAAAAACCTGAAAATTGTTATCAATAATCTTTTACAATGGACTTATGAAGATGGTAAAGAGTATACGGATGCAGGTAAGCTGTATTTGGGAGCGATCGGGCAGTGGGACTTGTATACAGGTCATGTAATGGCAAATGTAGGAGGAATTTATCTGAACAATACGGTTTTCGGGAATAAGAAAAAAGCGTATGAAGCAGTTCCTGCCGAGACTCAGAAGAGAGCAGTTGATTATCTTGTGAAAAATGCCATCAACCTTCCGGAATGGCTGTTCTTTAATCCGATTTCAGAAAAAACATATCCTGTGAAGAATTCTCCGATGGGACCTTTCGAACAGACGCCTTATACGCTGGCAAGAGGAATGCAGTATGCCAATATTTATGCTCTGTTGATGGATGACAGGCTGCTCAGAATGCTTGAAAATGAACTGAAGCATGAAGTTTCAGGATCAAAAGAACAAATCTATACCGTTGAGAATCTATTTGACCAGATAAGAACTGCCATTTTCAGGAAAAAAGGAACACTGACTATTCTTGAAAAGATGACACAGAAGAACTATGTAGATGCACTGATTGTTTCTGTCAATAAATTATTTGAAAAAACAGCAGTAAAGGCATTGAAGACAGACCAAACGCTGAATATGCCGCTCATCTGTAATTTCCATGGTGAAGATCAAAATCTTAGGAATATTAATTATTCATCCATGAAAAGAGTATCTGAAGTAACCACTTACAAGAGAGCGGAACTACAGAAAGTGCTGGATCTGCTGAACAGGACCAGATATAAAGGAGATGATGCTTCAAGAGCTCATTACACAGACTTAATTATTCGTATTGAAGAGGCTTTAAATAAATAATCGGAAATGAAAAAAACTCTAATACTTTTACCTCTTTTGGCTGCTAATATTGCGCTGGCGCAGCAAAAGAAAACGATTACAGGTAAAGTTCAGGATGGCAGTACTTCACAAATCATTGCAGGAGCATCCATTAAAATTGAAACACAATCTGTTTCTTCCAAAACCAATCAGGATGGGATCATTGAAAGTGTTTCCATTGGTACCGTTACAGATAAAAACGGAAATTTTACTTTAGAAATTCCTACCGATACCAAGTCGGTATTGGTGAGCTATCTTGGCTATGAATCCAGACTGATTCAGATTGATGAAGACCAGACCAACTATAATATTTCATTAGCGCCGGCGGGTGAAGTTTCTGAAAAAAATAAAATTCAGGAAGTAATTATTACCGGATATCAGAAGATTGAAAAACGTAAGCAGACCTCAGCGGTTTCTACAGTGAAGATGGACGCGATCAGCCAGTCCGGGGTTGCCAGTGTTGACCAGATGCTGGCCGGGCAGATTGCCGGGGTAGTGGTGACTCCTGAAACAGGATCTCCGGGAGGTCCTGCAAAGATCAGAATTCGTGGAACGGCTTCTTTGTCCGGTCCGCAGGATCCGTTATGGGTAATTGACGGACTTCCGCTGGAGGGAAACGATGTTCCCAATTTCAGCGATAAAGATAATATCGATCAGCTTCAGAACTTTTCTATTGCAGGCCTGAATCCTAATGATATTGAGGATATCACTATTCTTAAAGATGCGGCCGCCACTGCCATCTATGGAGCAAGAGCGGCTAACGGGGTGATTTCCATTACAACGAAAAAAGGGAAAAAAGGAAGCATGAAAGTGAATTTTTCAGCAGATACCTTTATTACATCTCGCCCTGACTTTGACAAGCTAAATCTTCTGAACGCTTCTGAAAAAGTAGACTTTGAGTTAATGCTTGCCAAACGTACTGACCTTACTTACCGTGCTGATAAAGGGGAAGTCATGAGAATTTTAACTAAAAATAACCAGCTTGATGCTTTCAGAAGCGGTGGTTTGGATGCGTTGAATTCTATGACACGCCAGCAGCTTGATGGTCTGAGAAACAGCAACACAGACTGGGGAAAATTGCTATACAGAAATGCAATCAATAAGCAGTATGGACTGAGTGTTTCCGGAGGAAGTGACCGTTCAGATTACTATTTCTCACTAGGGTATTTTGATGAAGAAGGAACAACTATCGGTACAGGTTTTAAACGGTATAACCTTACCTTAAAGAACAATTATAAATTAAGCGATAAGTTAAATGCAGGAATCTCTATTTTCGGGACACAGAGTGAGCGTTCATCGTTCATGACGGATGCTGATGCGGCGGCCAGCCCCATTAATTATTCAAGAAATGCCAATCCTTATCTGACACCTTACAATCCGGATGGTAGCTACAGATATGACCGGGATATAGATGGTTATGCAGATCAATATGTTCCTTTTAACTTCCTTGAGGAAAGAGAAAATACGGATTACACCCTTAAAAATCATTCCTTGAAAGGTATATTGGATCTTGAGTATAAAGTTTCAAAAAGCCTGAGGTTCACGTCACAGTTAGGTCTTCAGTATGACACCAATAAAACGGAGAAGTTTGCTGCTGAAAATACCTATTATACCAGAAAGATGAGAGAGGGAACCCGTTATTATAAAGATGGTGCCTTCCAATATTTCCTGCCTAAAGGAGGGGTAAAACAAAACTGGGATAATGAGTTTTTCCAATACAACTGGAAACTTCAGGGAACCTACAGCACAAAGATCAACTCGGTACATGAAATTGATGTGATGGCCGGAACAGAAATCCGTAAAACGAAAGACAATACTACGGTTACAAGAGCTTTCGGTTTTGACAGTCTTACCAAAACAGGTGTTCCGATCATTTTTCCGAATTCTAACTTTGCAGCAGATAAAAAATATGAAACGTACCGTGAAATGCCTGTCGCAGAAAACGCCTATGCTTCTATGTTTGCGACTGCATCCTATACTTTTGACCAGAAATATACCTTCTTCGGAAGTGTAAGATATGATGGAACTAATTTATTCGGAGTTAATAAAAAGTACAAATACCTGCCGATTTGGGCGGTTTCAGGATCATGGCTGGTATCGAAGGAAAATTTCATGAAGAATCTGAATGCCATTTCTAACCTTAGATTAAGAGCATCCTACGGTTTACAGGGAAATATTGACCGAAATACATCACCATTCTTTATTGGGGAATATAATAATGCTACCATTCTGCCGGGCGGAAAAGAAGATGTGATTAACGTGATCAGCCCTCCGAATGATAAACTTCGCTGGGAAAAAACAACCAATGTAAACCTTGGGCTGGATCTGGGCGTATTCCAGAACCGCATCAACCTTACCTTAGATGTCTACAGCAGAAAAGGGACAGATATGATCAGTATGAAAGAAACACCGCTTGAAACCGGATTCAATTATACGATGATGAACTGGGGAAGCCTTACCAATAAAGGTTTTGAACTGGCTTTATCCACAAGAAACATCAATAAGGATAACTTTAAATGGTCAACTACGATTAATTTCGCGCATAATAAGAGTGAAGTTCTTAGCGAGCAGCCTCGTGATAATGCTTTCCTTCCATCCAGAGAAGGTCTTCCTGTGAATGCTGTTTTTGCATTGAAAACAGCAGGAATGGATGAATACGGAAACCCGATGTTCTGGAAAGGAAATGAAAGAGTAAAAATCGCAGATTTCTTCAAGCTTTATGATGTATATGAAGAATTTCTTCCGGGCCAGCTTGTAGATTCTAAGCTTTCACAGGCAGAAATGAGAAGCCTTTTTACCTATATCGGGGATAGAGATCCAAAGTTTACAGGAGGTATTATCAACACCTTTAAAATCCATAATTTTGACTTTACCGTTTCTGCAGCTTTCAACTTCAAGCAGACGGTAATGAGATCACCTTCTTACCGGGGAATGGAACTGGATAGAGGTAGAAATTATACAAAAGATGTCTACGAAGCAGGAACAACACTTCCGGGAATTACAGGCTCCGAAATGGAAAACAATCCCGGCTGGATGGGGAATAAATGGCTGACGAGCAATCCTTCCAATGCCTACGGTCTGCTTGATATCTGGGCTAAAGAGATCAGCTATGTAAGAATAAGCAGCATCCGTTTAGGGTATACGCTTCCTAAAGAATTTACCGCTCCTATGGGCATCAGCAGTCTGAGATTGAGTGTTGAAGGCCGCAACCTGTTCGTATTCAGTAATGGGTATAAAGGGTATTTTGATCCGGAAACCTATGGTAATATTTATGCACAGCCTATTCCTAAATCAGTTACCGTAGGATTTAATGTTTCTTTTTAAAACTTGAAAAAAATGAAAAAAATAACAGCATGTATCGCATTGGCATTGATCAGCTTTACCAGCATAGGATGCGATCGATTTTTAGATATTCAGCCTGAAGGAAAAGTGATTCCGGTAACTGTTGAGGATTACAGAAAAGTACTTACCTCAGCCTATGCCAAATATCCGAGTCATAAATCTCTGACAGCCCTTCGTACAGATGAAACTTATCTGGATGAAACGTTGAATGAATTCAATGTATACCGTGAAATTGCCATGTGGAAAGACACCAACAACGATGCAGCAACGATGGAGTTTCCCTGGGTGAAGTTTTACTCCGTGGTATTCTATCTGAACCAGATCATCAACGAAGGAAGCAAGACAATGGCAGATTCTCCTGAAAAACAGCAGATTCTGGCAGAAGCGTATGCATTGCGTGCCTATACCTATTTTGATATGGTTAATTTATACGGAAAACCATACAATAACGCTACTGCATCTACAGACAGAGGAGTTCCGCTAAGTCTGGAAATTGATCTGGAAGCAGTCCTGAAGCCTTCTACCGTTCAGGAAGTTTACAATCAGGTTCATGCGGATATGGAAAAAGCGGAGGACTTAATGGTGGCAGAGAAGCAGCCTTTAGATATCAGCTATAGATTTTCAAAGATATCAGTGAATGCTCTTCAGGCAAGAATAGCCCTTTATCAGAGTGACTGGAATAAGGCGTTACAATATTCAGAGCAGGCTTTGTTAATGAAAGGAAGTCTTACGGATTTGAATACAACCAATACCTTACCCAATCATTACGCTTCAGCAGAAGCGATCATGGCTTTGGATGCTGTGTTTGACGATGCTGCCGGAAACTTATCATATGCTTCTCCGGAATTGATTTCAAAATTTAATACGGCTGCAGACAAAAGATTCGGAATTTATTTTGAAAAGAAGAATGATAAGTATAAAATCATCAAAAAAGGAACTGCAGATTTTAAAGTGTCTTTCAGAACGTCTGAATTGTATTTTATTAAATCCGAAGCATTATTAAAACTGAATAAACTTGATGAAGCTAAGCAAACCCTTCTTAAAGTGGCCAAAAACAGATATACTCCGGATGGCTATACCTCTGTTCAGAATACAATAACCCCGATGAATGCTGCAGAATTTATGAATTTCATCCAGGATGAAAGATTCAGAGAATTTACCGCAGAAGGACACCGTTGGTTTGATTTAAGAAGAGCCAATCAGAAAGAAATAAAACATACCGTGAGCGGTAAAGAGTATATTCTTCAGCAGAATGACCCGAGATATACCATAGAATATCCGATGAGTGCAAAGAAGAATAACCCCAACTTATAACATTTCATATTAACATCCCCTGAAACCGCTGGAGCTTAAACGTTCTAGCGGTTTTTTTGTACTTTTGTACCGTTATGAAAATTGCCATTATAGAAGATGAGCTCCTGGCTGTTAATTATCTGAAAAACCTTTTGGATAAACAGAACATCGTTCCTGTCACAGAGACCGTTATTCTTCGCTCAAAAAAACAGGCAATAGACTTTTTCAGTAAAGATTCTGCAGATCTTGTCTTTATGGATATCCATTTGGGAGACGGGATGAGCCTTGAAATTTTCGAGCATGTGGAACTTTTCACGCCGATCATTTTCATAACAGCCTTTGATGAATATGCGATGAGGGTTTTCAGGCATTTTACCATAGATTACCTTCTGAAACCTTTTGAAGAGGAAGACTTACATAAAGCTTTACAGAAATTCATTTCAATCAGAAATAATTTTGATCCCGAACCTCTCCTGAAATCCGTCTCAGCATTACAGCAGGATGGCAGCTCAGAAATGATGAAACGTTTTATGGTAAGAGAAGGAAATAAACTCAAATCAATACACGAGCACAATACTGCGTATTTTTTTGCTTCGGGAAAATACCTTTTTCTCACCACAATAGATCATCAGACCTATATTTTCGATGATACCATTAAAGATATCATCCAGAAGCTGAACCCGCAGGTTTTCTTCAAAGTGAACCGCAAATTCATCATCAACAAAAAAGCGGTTACCGAAATCATCAAACATTCAAGTCAGAAAGTAGAGCTGAAGCTTTCCCCGGAACCGGAAGTCAATACGGAAATATTTATCAGTAAGCCGCAGATTGCAGAATGCTTGAACTGGCTTAATTCTTAGGGAAAGGAAGCCAGAAGAGGGTAGCTGGAAGTTACTGTTCCGCGGAGTACTTTTTCTTGGCCTCCTGCAGAACATCATCCAACATGAAAATAAAAAACAGCCATCTGTTTTCCAGACTTTCATAACTTCCATCTTCCTGCATCCATCTTCCGTCCTTATCCAATATTTTTCGTATTTTTCTCCTCCTAAAACTAACATGAAATTATGAGAATGTACTTGCTGGCAGTCCTGTTGTTTTCTTCCCTGCTGTTTTCACAGAAAATCCAGCTGAAGAAAGACAAAATCCAGTTCAATGAAAAAGAAATAGGCATTCTGAAATCACCTTACCGCGATCATTTTGAGTTTTATACCTTAGCCAATGAAAAGGTTTTTGATGCCGATCTGAAAGGAGTTTCCCTGGCCAAAGAAGAAATTCTCTACTATCTGGATATGAAATCGGCAGATGGAAAGACCACGCAGATTCCTTATGAAGTGCTCATTACTTCTTTTAAACCGGATCGTATTGTTGCTCATCAACTGGCTGTAAAATATAAGCTTTTCAATGAAAATGGTTTTGATAAAGCTGAACTGGAAACATTCTTTACAACCCCAAGGGAAAATCTTGGCGACAAATACCTGAAAGCAAAAACAAGCAGTATTGCAGAAGATAATGAAAGAAAAAGCAGACTGGATAATATCAGAAACCTCTATAATCCTAGACTGGGATCAAAAGGAGAGATCCTGATCAATAACGGATCTTATCCGGCTAAGATCATTGGTTACTCCAGAGCATATAACTGCGTTGGGTTCAATAATACAGGGCCATGTCTGGAGGTAAGTGATCTTGATGGTATTAAAGTAGCAACGATGTATCAGACCCAGGGCATGAAAACCTATGCGGTAAGAACTTTTGATAATAATGAATTCACCTTTACAGCTTCCCGATCTTATGCGTCTTCAGATTATGCTTTTGTGAGTGAGTTTATAGCCAATCTCTTCATAGAAGGATATACACTGGAACATCAGGCTTATTATAAAAATGAAGAACTTCAGCAGGCTAAAGTGGATGATGCCATTAACAGGAGCATCAATTTATACGATGTACCAGGATATTTAGTCGAAAAATCCGGTAAAAAACAGAAGGAATGATCACCATCTGGTTTGAAATGCTGGATACGGAAAGAACCGGCCAGAAACTTCCCGAAGGTGGAGCCGATCTGTTCGGGCAAAGAGTAACTTTGAAAAAACAGCTTCCAGGAATGAGAAGCATGGCTACGAAAGTCTATGATGCAGATTCAGGCGTTCACTTCTGTGTTTCCCCGAACGGAAATGAAGAATGTTATTACGGACTGGATGTGAAAGGAGAGTTCATGAAAAAACTTCAGAATTATGGAAGTATGCATGGAAATAATGCCTATTTCTACAGACTTGTTGCCAGAGAAAATAGAATTATGCTGCTTCAGGATCCTGTTGAGCTTCACAAATATGTCATCAAAACAGACCTTCAGCCTAAAGGGCAGATGCTCGATAACAGATCCAACGACAAACTTTCTGAAAAGCTGGCCGATTATCTCAAAGACTGTAAAAGCCTTTCCGATCAGCTGAAAAAAGAAAGCCTGGATCTTAAGAACGAAGAAAACCTGCTCCACGTCATTTCAGAATACGGTAAATGTAAAAAATAACATACTTTTCCTTACTAAATATCATGGGACAAACACTTGTAGAATACGAAAAAGATAAAGGATTCTGGATCGCGGAAACGATGATGCAGCTGGTACTGCATTATATTGTTCAGGAAATGGAAAAACCTGAACATCTTATCCCGAATAAATCTGATCTGCTGGAGGATACAAAATTTCATATCAATGGATACAGCGGAGGTCATATGTATTTCAGCCTGTTTGATAAAGTCAGTTCACCGGCAGACGAACAGGCCATGATACAGATCCTGGATAATGTGAAGACAACACTGCAAAATAAAGGAGACCTTATCTCCGTAGAAGAATTAATGAGCATTCCTACGGATGATCTTACCCTGAAATATATTCTTGACAAGAAACCCTTTCCAACCGCAGAATTAATCCGCGTAATGGATGCTCTTATCCAGATGCTGGAAAGAACCTGGCCCCACAAAGATTATGAAATGGATCTGAAATGGAAGTATTTTGATTAAACTGAATTTCAAGAGTAATTGACAAAGAGCAGAAAGAATGAAATATTTACAGTTTTTAAAAGATCACCACACAGCAGATTCCTTTACCAATAAAGGAATAAGCGATGCAGAAATAGAAAATCTGGAAAAACAGTACAATGACGGACGCTTATTTCCTGTCGCTTTAAAGGAACTTCTATTACTGGCCGGAAATTTCTGTCATGCATTGGATTATAACATTTATGACAGCCAGGAAGAACTGCAAGCTGAAGAAAGAGAAGAGCTGAAAGATTTGTATGATCTTACCATAGAGCGGCCATTCTTTTTCATCGATCTGGTTTCTCATGGTCTTCCTGTATTTGTATTTCTGGATGAAGGAGATGATCCGCCTGTCAACCAGATGGTAAATGATCCTACTAAGGAAAAATATTATGAAAGAGCAGGAGGAACACTTCAATCCTATGTGATCAGCAGGATCCGGTATTATCAGAAATGGTATCCCCATTAAAAAACAAATCATGATGACATGAATAGACTATTTTGCAGAAAATAATATTGAAGTGATATGACCGGATATAAAAACTCAGACGGACAGATGGTGACGGAACAGGAATTCGACAGAACGAAAGGAGGAACCATTCATACCTATGATGACATTACCGGAAGGCTGAAAAAGACTGAAAATATCATTTTTATGTCAAAGCCGGGAACAACACGTACCTGGTGCGAATATTATCTGGATCCTTCGGAAAGTGAAACGGATATTATCCGGCAGTATACGGGTGAAACTGAAAATCATTCCCTGACCGTCTATTTAAATCAACAGACAGCACACGGATTTGAAATGTGGGACGCCAGAGATTATAACAAAGAAGGGGTTTTAAGATTCAGAAGCAGGATTGTTTATGACAGCCGGGGAAGAATGGTTTCAAAGATTAATTTCGATGTACAGACGGAGGAGGTAATGCGGCATTCGGCGTACTGTTCTTCAAAATACTATTATGGAACCGATATAGATACTGAAAACGGATTGCTGGATCTGGAGCTCAGGTTTACCTATGAGTTTGATGAGCGCATCAGTCGGTTTGTTACTTACATCAAAGATGTCAATGAAACTACCGGAGAAATCCATACCATGAATGTTGAAGACTTTATAGAACTCTTTGGCGGGGATTTCTGGAATGCGCATCCTTATTATCATTCATTGTATCCGATATTACCGGAGTCTCCGGTGGTATAAACAGAGTAGAATAAATTATATGATTAAAGAATATTACGGTCTTTCAGGTGAAAAGATCACAGAACAGGAAGCCCTTGAACATACAGAGTTTATGATCAGGTGGTCAGAACATTTATCAGATCTTCCGTTCAAAGAAGAGGAGCATATTATCAATGGTAAGCCGGATTTCATTCAGTACTTTATTGCTCACGATGAGAGTGAAGCGGAAGTTTTCGATCATCTGAGCCGTAAATCGGAACAGTTTCAGATTAAAAAAAGAATAATGGCAGAAGATTTTGTGGTGGATGTCAATAAAGATTATTCCCTTACCAACGGAAACGGAGCCTTAATTTCAAAAACAGTATATACAACGGATGATCCTAATGACAACTATATCTGTATTCATGTACTGGATGCACAAACCCGTCTTCCTATACCGTTCAGAACCCGGAAATACTGTTATAAAACAAGTAGAAACGGAGAACGGTATGAAGCCATAGAGTTTCTTTACGATGAAAACGGTTTATTGCGGGAAGCCATAGAAATGCCCTATAACTCAGATGAACAGGACTGGAATTATTATGACCGGGATCATTTTCAGCTCCTGCAGGATAAGAACTCAACCGATTTAAGTTATTACAAAAATAGTGATCTGCTGCCCGGGTATCTGCTTCATCTCCTTGAAGAATGATTATCACATAAAAAAACTAGAAAATGATCAAAGAATATTATCCCATTTGGGGTGAAAAAATCACAGAACAGGAAGCTCTTCGGCTTAAAAATTTTAAAATCAGGTGGATTGATGGATTATATAATCTTCCCTTTAAAGAAGAGCATGTTATCAATAATGATGAAATTGAATGTATTGAGTATTACATCTATGATGGTGAAAATGAAGCAGAAGTTCTCCATACACTGAGCAGTAAATCAGAAAGATTTGATATTGTAAAAAGAGTGGTAATAGAGAATTTTATCGTGGATACCAGTAAAGGATATATCCGTGGAAATCATATTCCCTTAGTCGGTAAAGTCGTTTACAATGCTGATGACCCTAATGCCCATCATATCTGTATTCAGACATTAGATAATAAGACTCATCTTCCTATACATGATAGGACGGTAAAATATTGGTACGATACAGATGAAAATGGTAAGAAATACCAAGCTGTTCGTTGCCTGTATGATGAGAACGGCTTATTGGAGGTTGCGATAGACCAAAGAGCTTACGATTCAGAACAGGATTGGGATTACTTTTCGCTTCAAGGTTTTTATAAATTACAGCGTACCATATCCGAAGATATAAGCTATTACCAGAATGGAAACCTGCTGCCTGAGCATCTGCTGGATACGGAATCTGATTTTGAAAACAAATAGCAGGGGCATCCGTGTCATGAGAAATAATCTCACATTGTAAGAAAGTTCCCATAAAAAATCATCATTACAACACAAACCGCTAGTAACTTCCATCCTCCCTCTTCCAGCTTCCTTTCAAACCCTATTTCCCCAGCACTTTTTTCGCATTCTCATTATCAGGATTAAGCTCCAGGGATTTTTTATAATTTTCCAGGGCTTCCTTCTTTTTGCCAACTATCAAAAGGTTTTCACCATAGCTGTCATAGGTGTTCCAGGCATTAGGGTAAAGTTCTATATTCAGTCTGAATATTTTCAGGGCATCATCCATTTTCTTTTCTCTGGCCAGCTGATAGCCAAAACTGTTGATTTCTCCCTCACCCATATTATATTTTGATGCAAGTCCTTTCTTATATTCTGACTTTATAAACGGAATCAGCTTGTCAATGGATTTTTCGTTGTTATAGGCTTCATTCAGGGAGATGAGATTCATTTTTCTCTCCTTTTCCTCCTGTTCTTTCAGGGTTTCAACACTGTAATATTTTCTCTGTTCATCGGTAATCTGAGAAGGATCGATTTTATAGCGTGCCCATTTTCCATTAGTTGTATGATCTTTATAGAACTGGGTTCCGTAGATCTGTGGCTGGTTTCTGCGCATCAGGTCTCTGTCTACGGCAGCGGCATACCACCAGCGGTTCAGGGTAGGGTCCATTTTCAGGGCCTGCCCGAAACTTTTAACAGCCATTCCTGAAGAAATACTGTCGTTTCCGTGTTGAAAAACAATTCCGGAATTGAAATAATCTTTAGCGGTCTGCACTTTGCCTTCCTTCATGAGAATAAGAATTCTGGCTCTTCGGTCGCTGTCTTCCTTACTCAGAACAGACCAGTCAATATTCGCAGCCTTTCTTGCATTCTGATCATCGTCTGCCATTTTCTGAAGTTCGGGATTATCCTTTGCCTGAGAGAAAATCAATAAAGGAAATATCAGTAAAAGCAAAGTGAAAAGCAGGTTTGATTTTTTCATACGGTTAAAGTGATTAGTTTTTAGGAGGTTAATTAACCTGAGCCAATTTACAAATTAATTTTTAACATATTTTATTTGCTTTTTACCATAGAATGCTGGATCAGAGAATACAAAAAATGCAGAATTTATTCAATAGAGGCGGACTTTAGTCCGCCTAAATAATAAAATCATTCATCTGGCTTCCTATACAATAAATTCATAAAATTCAGAAGAAAAATATCCGCAAACATCTGTAAAATCCGTGGCATTCGTAGGAAATAATTTAACCACAAATTTTTTTCACTTAAATTTTATAAATCTAATATCATCATGTTAAGAATAATATTCATTAAAAATAAATTCTTAAATTTAAAAAAGACTTCTAAGATTAAAATAGGACAGGTAATAGGATAAAAATGAATTTCAGGTTTATAAAAACGAAAGATGAGTTGTTGAAAAAATATCTGGAAGGATTTTATATTTTTGAAAGCGGAACAGCAGATGCTCAGACAGAATATATTGTTTTTCCTTCCAATCACTGTGTCGTTTCTATATACCATAATGTTCGGTTGCATATAGAATCTAATAAAATCCACTATTCAAATTCACCTGGGGAATCTGTTGTTTCTACGGTTGCTATTGCCTTTCAGAAACCTCTCATTGGAACCTACGAATCAGGAGTCAGAGAAATATCGTTTTGTTTTTATCCTCTTGGTTTTAATCATTTTGTTGACAAAGATTTAAGCGGCCTTCAACGGGGAGGGCTTCAGTTTTTTGATTATGAAGAGGATTTTAAAGCCTTTATTTCAGAGATTCTTGATGAAACGGATAAGACTGTTTTACAGGAGAAAATTGAAGCGTATTGGCTGCGGAAGTTTCGGGATAAAGACTTTTCACAGCTCGAAAATGCATTGGATATGCTCAATAAAACAGATCTGGATATCTCTGAAATTGCAGATAAAATGGGATTAAGCAGGCAGTACCTGGCCCGGATGTTCACGAAGCACCTTTGTAAAACACCCTCTGAATTCCGTAAAATTTTTCGGTTCAGAAAAGCATTGCAAAGTTTTACATCATCCAGAAATCTTACCCATCTTACCTATGACAACTTATTCTATGATCAGTCTCATCTTATTAAAGATTTTCAGAAACTGACAGGAATGTCTCCCAAACAGTTCTTTAAAGGAAATAAATCACTGAATGAAGGATCGGTGAACTGGTTTTTCCCGGATTAGTTTCCATTTTTACAATTTTATCAGCTGAATACAGAATAATTTTGATGAACACCGGTTAGTTCCGGCCATTTTAAAATTATTGCGCTATGATAAATTTTTTTCTTACCCTCTTACTGTTTCTGTTCAGTATTTTTAGTTTTGCCCAGACTGCTAAGGGAACAGATATTTCTACAGATCATACTTTTGATAAAGGTTCATCCGTATCCGTTCAGAAGCTATCCGGAACTCAGATCAGAGATCTTGCAGTTCTTGGAAAAGTGTGGGGCTTTCTGAAATATTATCATCCGAAAGCCAATTCAGGGACACTCAATTGGGATTATGAACTTTTTAAGGTAATGCCCGGAATTCTTTCAGCTAAAAATGAATCAGAAAGAAATAAGATTCTTCTTACCTGGACAGCATCTCTTGGGGATTTCTCCAAAAGAACAGACGTAAAAGAAAATTCAGAAGTAAGATACAAACCGGATTTACAATGGATCAGCAAATCATTAGGTAAAGATCTTAGTGAGTCGCTGATGAATATTTCCAGGGCAGAGAGAAAGCCGGAAAATCATTACGTTAAAATATATTCAGAGGATATGCCTATTCCTTATTTTCAGAATGAAGCGGCTTATGCTCAGTTCAAATATCCCGATGCGGGTTTCAGACTGCTGAGCCTGTACAGATACTGGAATATGATAGAATATTTTTATCCGTATAAAAACACTCTTGAAAAAAGCTGGGATAAAACATTGATAGAGCTGATTCCAAAATTTGCAGAAGCAGAAAATGAAATGAGTTACAAACTTGCAGTAGCTTCTATGGTTGCAGAAATACAGGATTCACATGCGATATTGTCAATATGGACAACTCCTCCCTTATATGAACAATATGGTAAAATGAGACCTGCCGTGAATCTGGTATTTGTGGGTAACAGACCGGTGGTTTCCGAAAGTCTTGAAGAAAAGAACGGAAATAAAAATGAACTCCTTCAGGGCGATGAAATTGTATCTGTGAACCAGAAGGCCGTTGAAACGCTGCTTAAGGAACAGCTGCCCTATGCATCTGGCTCTAATGAACCTGTCCGCCTGTCAAAAGTTGCAGTAAGTCTTTTAAGAACCAATGATCCTCAGATTGAAGTAGGAGTGAAAAGATCCGGTACTTTAAAAACGATTAAAGTAACAACACTTCCTCTGGAAAAATCTCTTATTGAAGAAAATCAGGGAGAACCTGCCTTCAAAATGGTGGAAAATGATATCGCTTATATTCATCCTGGAAGACTGGATGTAAAAGATCTTGACGGAATTATGCAGAAAGCCATAAAAGCCAAAGCCATTATTATCGATATGAGAACCTATCCGAAAGAAACCATGTTTCTCATGAAAATCGGAGACTATCTTTTTGATAAGCCGAAAGACTTCTGCAGAATGACCAAAGGTAATGTTGTAACGCCTGGACAGTTCAGCTATTTAAGTAATGAATATATGAGTAATGTCAAAATAGGCAAAGATACTCCCGATTATTACAAAGGAAAATTGATTGTTCTGTGTAACGAGACTACCCAGAGTTTTGCAGAAATGAGCCTTATGGCATTCCGTGCAGGGCCCAATACAACGATCATCGGAAGTCAGACAGCCGGAGCAGACGGCAATGTAACAGCAACTATCTCACTGCCGGGGAATATCAAAACAATTTTTACCGGAATTGGAATGTATAATCTGGATGGAACAGAAACCCAGAGAATCGGAATTGTGCCTGATATAGAAGTAAAGCCTACGGTTCAAGGCATTCTGGATAAGAAAGATGAAGTGCTGGAAAGAGCAATACGTTTTTCCAATGGAGCATAACCAGTAGAGATCAAAAGAATGTCATTATATAAAATACCGGATGATGAATCAGATGAAAATTTTCAGTACTGTTTTACTGTTAATTCTTAATATAAATGTCATATTGGCACAAAGCAGAAAGAACAGCAATGAAGTCGCTTTAATAAGAGAAATCAACGTATCGGAATGGAGTGGAAAAAATTACCGGTTCAGTGCAGACATCAGATGTGAAAACTATGATGAAATAACAGAAATAGGGATTAATACAGTACAGGTGGGAAAAGAAAAATTTGATCTGCTGAATCATACGGCAGCACAGAACAGAATTTCTCCATCCACAGAAAATAAAAACTGGAAAACCATTACCATAGAAGGTAAAATTGATCCGCAGTCAAAATTAATCTGGCTTTATCTGCTGGCTTTCGGAAACGGTAAATTTTACTTCGATAACCTCAAATTAAGCATTCAGTCTCAGAGCGGCTGGATCAGTATTCCGATGGAAAACTCTGGTTTTGAGGAGACTGATGAGGTGAAAAAAGTTTTAAAAGCTTATAAAAACACAGTCTCTTTAAATAAAAATGATCATATAAAGGCTTCTATTGTAAAATTAGGAGATAATAATGCCCTTATGTTTGATTCCCGGAACAATACCTTTCATTATGAAACCTATTACGGTTACAATCCGGTTAAGGGAAAGTACATAACCATGCCAGACGGTAAAAAGATTTACTGTGAAATATACGGACAGGGAGAACCTTTGCTGCTGCTTCATGGGAATGGTGATTCTATCAACACATTTAAGAACCAGATTCCGGAATTCGCAAAATACTATCAGGTAATTGCCATTGATACAAGAGGGCAGGGGAAGAGTACAGATAATGACACTGAATCTTTCAACTACCAGATTTTTGAAAAAGACCTGGAAGAAATAATCCGCCAGCTTCAGCTTCAGAAAGTCAGTATTGTAGGATGGAGTGACGGAGCCATCACCGGAATGCTCTATGCCATGGAGCAGCCGGAAAAAGTACATAAACTGGTGCTGATGGGCGCCAATCTTAACTCGTCTGAGGAAGCTGTTACCTCCAAAATTCTTTTCCAGACCCGAAAAGATATCGACCGGCTCAAAAAACAAAACGATCCTAAGAACAGGACAACTATAAAACTTTTAGAAATGATTCTGAAGGAACCCAATATCCCCGCATCTGAGCTCTCCAAAATAAAAGCGGAAACTTTAGTGATGGCTGGGGAAAAAGATCTTATTCTGGAAAAACATACCCAATTGATCGCTCAAAATATACCTCATTCAGAATTGAAAATCGTAAAAAGGGAAAACCATTTTTTACCCGATGAAAATTCTGTATTGTTCAATAGTATTGTGCTGGAGTTTTTAAAACGGTAAACCGGCAATTAAATCTATTTATGGTATTACGGTCAGGAAACATCTGTGGTGAATTCCTGCATTTCATAATACTTTATGGCATTTTGTTTTAAAGGATTGGTGCTCCATGCTTCCCATTCACCGGTATAGGGATTGTAACCACATTTTAAAGGTTTGGAAATATCTAGTCCGTTACGGTCTGTATGGGTTCGTTCTGTATATGCTCTGCAGTCTGTGCAGATATCCCTGAACTCGCAGTCCTTACATATTTCGATCTTATCCTTTGTAAGATTCCAGTATTTTTTTAAATCAGGAGTGTTGGCAGCGTTCTTTAGTAAGGTGTTTTTGATGTTTCCAAAACTTTCAGGCATGGATGGGCAATTCCGTATATATCCATTTTGGTCAATTGAAATTTTTTTGTACAGACAGGAGTTATGAGCTTTAGATTCTAAGCTAAAATGATAATTTAAGTTGAAATTTTTAGCATTAATGCATCCGCAACTGGTGGGAATAGCTATATCCTGTCTGATCAGGCTTAAAATAACCGGACCAAAAGTTTCCTCTTTGTCCAGATCAGAAGAATACAACGTAAATCTGATCAGTTTATTGGTATGAATATTTCCTTGCTTTATACTATCAACTAATTCAGAACTATATTTTGCAACAATTGAAATTTCATGTAGAGAAGAATTATCAAACAAAGTAAGTTTTGAAATAATCCGTTTAATATTGGCTGTATTGATCTCTTTTATGATTCTGATTTCCAGAAATTTGATTTGTAAATCATTGATCTGGCCAGCCAGCTGCTTATTCAGTAGAACAGGATCGGAAATATCAATAATAATATACTCAATGAGGGTTGGATTTTCCTTAAAAGAAGAATTACTTCTAAAATTTCCCAGTTCTTTTTTGTCTTTTACGGTGAAGCCTAGCTTATGAGTGATAATAAAGTTCAGATAATCATTGAGAATCGGCAGATCTTCCGGGTCCATCTCTTTCCTCAGTGAACTGTAATCGGTCCGTTCATTGGCAATCAGATTAAAAAGCCCTTTGGGGATTATTCTTAAAAAACCTGAAGCTGTATCGTATATGATTGCCTGTTTAGCTCCGGCAGTAATTTTTACAGAATGATATAATTTTAAAAACATAGATCAGTGTAATAATGAATAATGTTTTACAGAACGGAAAATCTTAGTATTGCTGCTTTTAATATCTTTATTGGAAGAATACGTGACTTTTTTTACATCGCCACATTTTTTCCATTCCTGTAAAGTAAATTCAGTACCTTTTATCTGTAGTTTTTTCATAGTAAATCTGCAATATATTTTTCTATCTGATAATTGCCGTAAAGGCTGACTGTGTGAAATTGTCCGACAGGATTAACCTCTAAAAAATAATAATCCTCTTTTGATTTCAATAAATCAATCGTTCCGCAATTGATCTTTAATTTTTTGGCAAGCTGCTTGATCTTTTTCTTCAGGTCTGAAGGAAGATTGATCGGAAGATATTTTTTATCGCTGTTAGAGGTATTTCTGATATCAATTTCTTCCGAAAATTCAAATGTTGCAATAGCCCATATTTTATTTCCGAAAAAAAACACTCTTATTTCATAATCCTTTTCTATTCTTTCCTGAATCAGGGTAGGAATAATATTATCCTGCCTGGAATATATTTCACTAATATTAATTTCTTTTGTATAATTCATATACAGCTCACCTTCATGAAAGATATGAGCCATTTCCGCTACTGATTTTGTAATATACTTTCCTGAAGGATCAAGCTTAAGGATATTTTGAAGCTGAGAATAGATGTAAGTATCAGGGATTTTAAAATTCAAAGTCTGAGCAATATGAAGGACTTCCAGCTTATTCACTTCTTTTGTAGTAAGATTTCCATATATTCTTGCTTCTGATATATTCAGAAAATAATAAATGAACTGCGTTATAACATGAAGCTCCGAATTAAAAAAAGAGAGAAGCTGTTCATCTATTTCTCCGGTAAATCCACCATATACCAATGATCCGTTTCTGTAAAAAACCGATTGAAAATTTTTCAGATCGTATTTCAGTCCGTCGATTTTTACTGTAAAAAAAGAATTTTTGAAATCAAAAGAAACCGCTTCAATGATTTGATTTTCGTTAAGACGGACAAATTGTTTTTCTAACCGGGACAACCAGACGCAGACTGCATCTGTCATGGTATCGTTATCTGCACTAATGATGAGAATCATTTAAATTTAATAAGAATTTTTTTATTTTTTTAGCATCTTCTGCTGTCTGGAAACTCATGCCTACAATTTGGGCCTGGGGAAGAATAAAATCTTTGTGACGTAGAGTGAAAACTTTCTTTTTAAGGTTATCATCAAGATTGCTCATACCCAGTTTTTTTCTGTTTTCATTAATGGGATTAACTAAAATATTTCCTTGTTCTCCCCTGTTTTTCGGATAGAACCACTGATGGACATAGCAGCAGTCAGCTTTTTTTAAATTTTCAGTTATATTATCATGAGGTCTTGCCGGATCTCCTTCGTTTTTAATAAACTCAATGATGTCAAAATGTCGGGAGGTATAATTGTTGGTACTGTTATTCAGATCAAGTAGAAAAGCAGTGGTGTCAGGAGTAATTTTGCCTTGATTTAAAGCTTTTATCAGTTCATTGGAAAAATTGACCTGCTGAGGTTTTAGCTTGTTGCTGGAAGTCTGGTGCCAGATAATAAAATAAAACTGATGGAAAAAATCCTTACCCGCAGATTGTAAGCCTAAGTCGTATTCATTAGGAAATCCTTTTTGTTGGATAAGCTTTAACAGTCTTACAGATGCAATACTGTCATTTTTTGTAATTTCTTTCTGGTATTTGGCATAGTCTCCTCCAGAAAGCTTTCGGTAATACTGATCCATTGTAAATAAAGAATCAAGAGACTTTTTGTAGGATTGGTTTAATGATACTGTACAGTGTACATCATCAGTTTTTTTGTGATCAGGAAAATATTGAGTTAAAAACTGGTCTTCAAATGGATAATCAAGGCACTTTAAAGAGCGATATTGTCTGAAAGCATAATCTGTGTCCTTTATTTTTAACGCGGTTTGCATACTGTTATAAAGATCCTTTGCATGAGGACGGTCAAAAGCTTTAAATGCTTTTTTGTATAAAATAAGAGCGCTGTCTAATTTATTGCTGACAATTTTGTTTTCTGCCTTATTGATAATTTCGTAGTAGAGAATCAGTTTTTTATTGGTAAGTTCCTGTGTTTGGGAGTAGGTGAACGAACCTATGCATAAAAAGAAAAAGGTGATGAATAGTTTCATGGGAAAGTAATTAAAACAGGAGAAGTATCAGAGATACTTCTCCTGAATTTTTTATTTTAGTTTGGTCCCTGGTATACTATCGTTTGATTGTGATAAATATATTGTCCATTGGCAACCATTGTATCGGATGTATATTTGATTGTAGTACAATAGCCCGGGCTTGGCCAATTCTGTTCTGATGTTTCTCCTCCTCCTGTAGAAGTAACGCCAAGGTCAAAAGAAGGTTTTGCAGGTCCTCCTTCACCTCCGAAAACATTAAGCAATTTCTCATTCTCTAACTGGAAGCTCTCCAGTTTTTCTAAATTTTTCATGTGTTAAAAGTTTTTTTATTTATGTCACTATTGACGGATATAAAACTAGTAATATAAACCTTACATTTATAACATTTAACAAAATTTAACTTTTTGCTTATTTTGTTAAAATGTTAATAATGAATTTCAAGTTTGATTATTAATGCTTTAATGAGGTTTAACGTGTTGAGTTTATATCACTGAAAAACAAAAAAACCTCTGACTAATCAGAGGTTTTCAAGTGGTTTCTCCAGGAATCGAACCAGGGACACATGGATTTTCAATCCATTGCTCTACCAACTGAGCTAAGAAACCATTATATTGTTGTTTAACTTACTTCGTTGTTTTAAAGTGATGCAAAAGTAGTACATTTTATAATATCTCACAAGGATTTTTTAATGTTTTTTAATAATATATTCAGGTGGAATCCTTAAGGATTACAGTAACAGGCTTTTAAATTAAAATATTTTTCTGTCTGAAAACTTTCCGAAGAAATTTTGGATACAAGTCTTATATTACTTTGCTAAGTTTACGCCTTTGTTTATCTTATTCATACGTTGTATAAATATTCTTTGTCGCCCCTGCGGGAACTTTATTTCTAATCTGTCTGGTCTTTAATCTCTGCTCATTCCAGTACTTTTAACCTGATGTTATCACTAATAAAAAAATATTTCTCTCTAAGTTTTGAGGAGAAGCTTTGTAGAAACCTTATAGGTTTTATAATGCATATGTTGATAAACCTATAAGGTTTGAGGATTATCTTTATTTATTACTTTTTTGCCTCCATGTCTGTACCTGATCCAAAATATTCGTGAATGAGTGATGAAAGATAAAACAAAAAAACCTCTGACTAATCAGAGGTTTTCAAGTGGTTTCTCCAGGAATCGAACCAGGGACACATGGATTTTCAATCCATTGCTCTACCAACTGAGCTAAGAAACCATTATATTGTTGTTTGACTTACTTCGTTGTTTTAAAGTGATGCAAAAGTAGGAAGTTTTACCATACAAAGCAAGTATTGATCGTACTTTTTTTGAATAAAACTAAAAACTTACTGATTTTCAGATGTATTATTTTCCTGCTCCTTTCTGATCTGGTCGCTCATCTCTTCCAATACCGGTTTAATGGTGCTTTCCGGAAGATCACTGATCCTGATGTACATCAATCCGTCAATCGCATCATTGAAGTTCGGGTCAACATTGAAGGCGATTACTTTTGCGTTCTGTTTAATGTATTTTTTGATCAGAACAGGAAGTCTCAGCTCCGGTTCCAGGTCATCAATGATTTTATCCAGTTTGTTGAGATCAGATTCCATTTCCTCAAAGAAAAGGTTCTTATCCCTGTCACGAAGCTTTACTTTATATTCATTTCTCGGGGTGATGTATTGTGCCACTGCAGAGTCAAAATAATTGGAACGCATGAACTCAATCATCAGCGATTTCGAAAATTCTGAGAATTTATTGGAGATACTTACACCGCCCATTAAGAACTTATGATCGGAATTTCTCAGACATACATGCACAATTCCTCTCCATAAAAGGAAGAGTGGAAGAGGTTTCTGCTGATATTCCTGGCAGATGTAAGCCCGGCCCATTTCAATTACCTTTTTAAAGAACGGATGAATGTCCTGCTCAAACTCAAACAATGAACTGGTATAGAAACCTTTGATGCCATATTTCTTCATGACCTCCCTTCCTAAAGCCATTCTGTAGGCTCCGGCAAGCTTTTCCTCACCGCTGTCCCAAAGGAAAAGGTGATGATAATGCTTGTCATACTCATCAAGGTCAAATGGCAGGTTACTGCCTTCACCCACTGCCCGGAAAGTAAGCTCTCTCTGACGCCCGATTTCCCTCATTACAGAAGGAATTTCTTCATAGGTTGTAAAGTAGATCTCGTAATTTCCGTTGCTGAAAAGCATTTTGTCCGTACCTTTCAGTTTACTGATATCTTTAAGAATATCCTCTTTCGGAGTTTCATCAATGATGTTCTGAACAATATTTTCTTCCTTCAGCAGAGGGAATTTTACCGATAAATTCTGAAGATTGATGCTTTGGGCCAATGATTTTCTCTTTTCATAATAAGATTTCATCATATACACCTTACGCTTAAGGAATTCGCCCAATTCTTCTATGGTTTCCATTTCATCCATAGCCTTTACCGTAATAGGACGTCCTATTCTGATCCTGATGGGCTTCTCCCTGTCATTCATCATTTCAGCAGGAAGCATCAGAGTTTGTAAATTGGGATGAAGTTTGGCCACCTGATAAAAAAGGCGGCTGTTCTTGGCATGGAAATACATAGGAACCACCGGCACTTTAGCCATTCTGATCAGCTTAAGTGCCGTTTTTTCCCAATCTTTATCTAAAATTTCTCCGTAGGGATTATTTTTGTTAGAAACTTCTCCGGCAGGAAAAATACCTACACAACCTCCGTTTTGAAGGTGCTTCAGGGTTTCACGCATTCCGGAAGAGCTGCTGTATGCTTCTTTTCTGTTTTCAAAAGGATTTACAGCGATTACATACGGTTCCATTGGTTTGATCTTTTCCAAAAGGAAATTTCCCATCACCTTAAAATCCGGACGTACCTCTGAAAGGATCTTACACATTAAAATTCCGTCAATAGCACCCAGTGGATGATTCGAAACCAGAATAAACGGTCCTGTCTTCGGAATTTTTGCGAGGTCTTCCTCAAAAGCCACATAGCTTAAATTCCGCTCTCTCACAAATGAGTCGAAAAAATCTTTGCCTTCCTTGTCTTTTAGTTTATCGTATAGTCTGTTTACTGCATTTATTTTAGCAACGCTCATCACAGCAGATGCTACCGGGTTCTTGAAGAACCCGATTTTACTTAAGCCGGAAGCTTTGATAAGATCGTCTTTCGAAATTAAACTCATATGTGTTTAGTCGCAATTAAAATTATTGTGTTACCATTTGAAGGGTATTTTTAGAGATCTGCTCCAATAATACGTTTTTTTCCTGGTAAAATTTATCAATGTGATCCTTCTTCGCATTTCTTACGGTAAATAAAGATACATTTTTAACTGCTTCGGTTTTAAATATTTTTTGAAGTTCTTCGTTTAATTCATCAATTTGTCCGAATTTATCTTCCAGACATAATGCGAGTGAAATAGCAGAATTCTGCATCAGGGATACTTTAATCTTATATTTAGACAGATAACCGAAAATGAGGCTCATATGATCTTCCGCAATAAAGGAAAAGTCCCTTGTTGAAATTTTTAAAAGATCCTGATTTTCTTTTAAAATGTAGGATTCCTCCTGTTGGTTTTGGTCTGATGCACCCACTTTTGTCCCTGCTTTTGTAGGATCCACAAAAGATTTTACGTAAAAAGGTATATTTTTTTGCTGAAGAGGCTGCAGTGTTTTCGGGTGAATGACACTTGCTCCGTAATAAGCCATTTCAATAGCTTCTTCATAGGAAATATGGGAAAGCAAGGATACATCACTGAACTTTCTCGGATCTCCTGTCATTACTCCCGGAACATCTTTCCAGATTGTCATTGCTTCGGCATTCAGACAGTAAGCGAAAATAGCAGCAGAGTAGTCAGAACCTTCTCGTCCTAAAGTTACCGTGAAATTATTTTCATCAGAACCAATGAATCCCTGTGTTACATAGCAGATTTCCGGGTTTAAAGTTGAAATAAATTCCTCTGTTCTTGTCCAGTCTACAATCCCTTCCCTGTATGAGTTGTCTGTTTTGATATAATCTCTGGCATCCAGCCATTGGTTCGTAAACTGGATCTCGTTCAGATATTCACTCACAATTTTTGTAGAGATCATTTCTCCGCAGCTTACCACCTGGTCGTAAACGAAATTGTAGTTGGGAGATTTATTTCTTCTTAAAAAAGAGTCGATGTCATCAAAAAACAGATTGATCTCAGCAAAAACAGCATGGTTCTCAGGAAAAAGACCTTCCGCAATCTCAATGTGTTTTCGTTTTATCTTTTCAATTTCAGTTTGATAGTTATCCTTCTTGAAATAAAGTTCTACAACTTTTTCCAATTCATTAGTCGTTTTGCCCATCGCTGAAATGACCAGCAGACATTTGGCAAATCCCTGGCTTTGTAAAACCATGGACACATTTTTTACACTCTCGGCATCTTTTACTGATGCTCCACCAAACTTGAAAATTTTCATTAATTTGTTAAAAATAAAATTGTTAGATTAAAAATTACATGAGTTTTTTACGGAGGTCAAAATTATAAATTTACAACGAGATATGAAATAGGCAGGCGGTGTGCAGGAATTAAGATTTTATTAAAATTGAGACTTGGTGAATATTATCAGAATTTCATTGATATATTGTCATTGATTGGGGAGTAATAATGATCCCTGAATTTTGATCGTGTTGCTTTTATAATGCTGTATTTGTTTGAAATACAGGTGTTAAAGTCTTTTATTGGAAAAGCTTTCCTACTATGATAAATTTTACGAAATTTGGGGAAAACATAAAAAGTAAAATATGTCAGATCAATCATTACAGACGTTAGGAGAATTTATTATTGATAAGCAGGATGATTTTCAGTATTCTACGGGTGAATTTTCTCGTCTTCTGAGTGCAATAAGATTGGCCTCTAAAATAGTAAACAGAGAAGTAAATAAAGCCGGAATTGTAGATATTACAGGGGCTGCCGGCAACCAGAATATCCAGGGAGAAGAACAGCAGAAACTGGATGTGATTGCCAATGACATTTTTATCACGGCTTTGTCTCAGAGAGAGGTGGTGTGTGGTATTGCT
This sequence comes from Chryseobacterium vaccae, assembly GCF_009602705.1. Taxonomy (NCBI): domain Bacteria; kingdom Pseudomonadati; phylum Bacteroidota; class Flavobacteriia; order Flavobacteriales; family Weeksellaceae; genus Chryseobacterium; species Chryseobacterium vaccae. The sequence goes on from NZ_VSWH01000001.1 coordinate 4,753,063, forward strand.
TCCGAAGAAAATGATGATTTTATTGACATTCAATGTGGTGAAAATGGCCACTTAAGTAAATATGTAGTGCTTATTGATCCTCTTGACGGATCCTCTAATATTGATGTAAACGTTTCCGTAGGAACTATTTTCTCTATTTACAGAAGAGTTTCAGAACCGGGAACCCCTGTTCAGCTGGAAGACTTTTTACAGAAAGGTGTGAACCAGATTGCTGCAGGATATGTGATTTACGGTTCTTCCACCATGATCGTTTATACCACAGGAAACGGAGTGAACGGATTTACTCTGGATCCTTCTTTAGGAACTTATTACCTGTCTCATCCTAACCTGAAGTTTCCGACCAAAGGGAAAATCTATTCCATTAACGAAGGTAATTATATCAAATTCCCTCAAGGAGTAAAAAATTATCTTAAATACTGCCAGATGGAAGAAGGAGACCGTCCGTATACCTCAAGATATATTGGTTCTCTGGTAGCGGATTTCCACAGAAATATGCTGAAAGGAGGAATCTATATTTATCCGTCATATTCTCAGGCTCCGAACGGAAAGCTGAGACTTCTGTATGAATGTAACCCAATGGCATTCCTTGCAGAACAGGCTGGAGGAAAAGCTACAGACGGATTCAGACGAATTCTGGAAATAGAACCAACAGAGCTGCATCAGAGAATTCCATTTTTCTGCGGAAGTATCGAAATGGTGGAAAAAGCAGAAGAATTTATGCGGATTGATAGCGTAAAATAAATGAAAGCATCTTATTTCAGATATATGCTGCAATTTAAACGCCCGGGAGGAACATCCCGCGGCGTTTTGCATGAAAAAGAAACCTTTATTCTCGAAATTGAAGATCAGGGAAGGAAAGGAGTAGGAGAGTGTGCGGTTTTCAGAGGGCTTAGTTTTGATGACAGACCGGACTATGAAGAAAAGTTACAGTGGCTCTGCGAAAATATCCAACAGGATAAAAACTATTTGCAGGAAGAGCTGAAAGAGTTTCCTTCTATATGGTTTGGATATGAACAAGCTATTCTGAACCTGAAATACGGAGCCCATCTCTATTTCCCCAGTGAGTTTACTGAAGGAAAATCGGCTATTACCATCAATGGGCTGATCTGGATGGGAGATATCAGCTATATGGAAGAACAGATTCAGGATAAACTGGATAAAGGATTTCACTGTATTAAGTTGAAAATCGGGGTTAACTGGCCATCGGAACATCAGATTCTGAAACAGCTCAGAGAGAAATTTTCACCGGATCAGCTTGAACTTCGGGTGGATGCAAACGGTGGATTCAGTAAAGAAGAAGCAATGACTGTTTTACAGCAATTGGCGGATTTGAATATTCATTCCATAGAACAACCTATTAAAGCCGGAAACTGGGAAGACATGGCTTCATTATGTACTGTTACTCCAACTCCGATTGCTTTGGATGAAGAGCTTATCGGAATTGTTGATTCTACCGAAAAGAGAAAACTGTTGGAAGCCATAAGGCCACAGTACATTATTCTGAAACCAGCTTTGGTAGGAGGCTTTTCAGGAGCTGATGAATGGATTTCCCTAGCTGAAAGTCTGAACATCGGATGGTGGATTACTTCTGCGCTGGAAAGTAACGTCGGGTTAAATGCTATTGCTCAATATACCTTCACAAAAAAAAGTCCAATGCCTCAAGGTTTAGGCACTGGATCTTTGTTCGTTAATAATTTTGAATCTACTTTAGATCTCAGAAATGAGTTACTCTGGTTCAAAATATAACGGAGAAAATTAACTAACAAAATGGAGGTGGTGCATCTGGGCAGGTAGGTTGGTTACAGTAGTCAGGAGCCCATTCTCTGCAGCATCTGTTTCTTCCGTCCCATCTGTTACATCCAAGAGGAATAATTCCACCTTTGATGGTTCTCAATTCTCCTCTGTTGAGTTTTTTTAGATTTTTCATAGTGAATATTTTATATTGATTGTCAAGTAAATATCGGTAAGATTTTTCACATAAACAAGATTTAATTTACTTAAGTTATTCAGAAATAATACATTATTTGTATTTCAAAAAGCGAAGCGGCTGGTGTTTTTCTAACCTAACAGGTCTCAAAGACCTGTTAGGTTTTGGATTCCTGTTAAAATTAGTCACAAGGATTTGTTTATCTTAAAAACATCAGCATTTAATTTATCCTTGTCTGCCTTTACGATAAATAAAAAAATATTCTTAGCTTTTGTATGTCCAATTTTTTGAACAACACATAATGCTGGTTTTATTAGTGAATATAATCTCTTCCTTTCTTCACTAAAAACAAAGAGTATTCGTGAAAATCCAGCAGCTTGTTGGATTCGCTGAAATCCTAGCCCTGATAGTAACGGCTACCCCGCAGCAAGAGCGGGCACTGATTGGGGCGCGAGGAGTAGGAGTGGATAGCAGGATAAAGCTCCTAAAATATCCAATACACAGATAAGTACCCACAATTATTTTGTAGGAACTTTAAATTGAATTTATTTTTAAAGGATAAAGTAGTTTTAGGGTCGGATAATTTTTATTTTATTAATTAATACTTGGGTTAAATTACATCTTTTACGAAAATTGCTTTCTTAATATATCTCAATAAATAAGAAAAGCGGGTTTTAATTCCTTTCATGATGATACAATTTGTATTTCTCTGTTTAATGAAAATTTACAATCTCTGTGCCAATTACTTAGCTATTTCGAAATTTAACATATGATTCATTTTATGGTCTTTTTTTTAATTAATCGTTAAGAAATAATTGTGAAAATATTTTCGTTATTTTTTATCCGGCCTTCGATAAGATTCCGGTCTATACCATATAAATTCTGGAAAATATCATTCTGAACCTGCGAGCTGGAAAGGTATCCCCAATGGTTTCCAATATCAAACTTAATGCTGCTCTGGATATCATCTTTCACAAAAGTACAATCAATAACAGAAACAATATCTTTGAATTTTTCAATGTCACTTGGCCCGTTTTTTCCTAGTCTCGGGGTAAGAATATTTTTAGTAAACTGTGAAATGCCCAGAATAACATCCTGTCTGTTTAAGTAGATGGAAACCCGGTTGGCCAATAGCGGAAGCTTATTAAAAGAGTCCTCAGAATCCTCAAAAACTTTATAAGATACATCTGCGTTCAACAGCAGAACCTGATCAATAACCCGGAGAATGTTTTCTTTTTTAAGGCTGTACAGCATACTTTGCAGAACCCTGTTTCCCATAGAGTGGGTCATCAGATGAATTCTCTGATTGCAGGGAACAAGATCACGATTGGAAAATATATCCTTTAAAAACTGCGTATAAAAATAAAACAGCCTCATCAGTGAATTTCCTGAATTAATACTTGAAGCCTTGTCATCAAAATACGTAAGCGGAACAATACTGCTGGAAGCTGGCCAGCTCACGAACAGAATATGTTCTACAGGAGATTTCGGATTATCAATAAACAGCTTTTTAAGATCGATAATCGCTTTTAATTCATCATCAAAATCATAAGCATATCCATGGATAAAGATCAGAACATCGCTTCTGTCTTTGGTGGAAGACATGTTTTTATACAGTTCATAGAACATCCGTTGGGTTCCGCCTAGATTATTGGCAGTGAGTGAAGTTTTTTTAACGCCTTTTTCACTGAGAAGAACATCCAGTACTTCCTGATATCCCTGTTTTTCAGGCTCTGAAAATAACCGGTAGTTCAGGATATTCCGGTTGGTATAGTCTTTTTTCTTTTTTGCGGCCGCAGTAGGCTCTTTATAACCTTCAAAATCACATTTTGCGATCCTGAAATTAGGAATAGAATATTCGTCATTGGAAAAAGAATCTACTCTTTCGCCTTTATGACGGATGATCTTCCGATTGCTTAGGATATAAACAGCCATGGTCAGAAATTTTATAAGCGGTTTTTAGTCTTATCTAAATTAATGAAAAATACTGAATTAACATCAATCGGGTGTTAAAATTATCATTTCTGTAAACCCTAAATTTTCCTTAACTTTGTAAAACTTTTTTACATCAAGTAAAAGCTAATTTTAATGGAAGAAGAAAAAAAATCACTCAATTTTATTGAGCAAATTATTGAAGATGATCTGGCAAACGGTTTGAAAAGAGATCAGATCCGTTTCCGTTTTCCCCCTGAACCTAATGGATACCTGCATGTAGGGCACACGAAAGCCATCTGCATTAACTTTGGTCTGGGCGAAAAATACAACGCTCCCGTAAACCTTCGTTTCGACGATACGAACCCTGAAAAAGAAGAACAGGAATTCGTAGATTCTATCAAAAAAGACGTTGAATGGCTGGGTTTCAAATGGGATAAAGAGCTGTATGCATCCGACTACTTCCAGCAGCTTTACGAGTGGGCTGTACAAATGATCAAAGACGGGAAAGCTTATGTAGATGAGCAGCCATCTGAAGTGATCACAGAACAGAGAAAGAGTCCTACAGAACCGGGAGTGGAGTCACCGTACAGAAACCGTCCGGTAGAAGAATCTCTTGATCTGTTTGAAAAAATGAAGAACGGTGAATTTGAAGAAGGAACCATGTCTCTTCGTGCAAAGATCGATATGGTTTCTCCGAATATGAACATGCGTGACCCTGTGATGTACAGAATTCTTAAAAGGCCTCACCACAGAACCGGTACAACCTGGAAGATTTACCCGATGTACGATTGGGCTCATGGTGAATCTGATTATCTGGAGCAGGTTTCTCACTCTTTGTGTTCATTAGAGTTTGAAAATCACAGACCGCTTTATAACTGGTACCTTAATCAGGTGTATGACGAATCTAAAGTAGCACCGAAGCAGAGAGAATTTGCCAGAATGAACGTTTCTTATATGATTACTTCCAAAAGAAAACTGCAAAGGCTGGTTGCCGAAAAAGCAGTAACAGGATGGGATGATCCAAGAATGCCTACCATTTCAGGGATGAGAAGAAAAGGATTTACACCTGCTTCCATCAGAAATTTCATTGAAAAAGTAGGAGTGGCGAAAAGAGAAAACCTGATTGAAATTCAGCTTCTGGATTTCTGTGTACGTGAAGACCTTAATAAAGTAGCTAAGCGTGTGATGGCTGTCGTAGATCCGGTAAAACTGGTGATCGAAAACTATCCTGAAGGGCAGGAAGAATGGCTTGAAACGGAAAACAATCCGGAGCAGGAGGGAGCAGGAACAAGAGAAGTCCCATTCTCAAGAGAGCTTTATATTGAAAGAGAAGACTTCAAGGAAGAAGCTAACAATAAATTCTTCAGATTGAAATTAGGCGGTGAAGTACGTCTGAAATCGGCTTATATCATCAAAGCTGAAAGAGTGGAGAAAGATGAAAATGGCGAGATCACAACGATTTATGCTACTTATGATGATAAGAGTAAATCCGGAAGCGGAACCGAAGAAAGCTTAAGAAAAGTAAAAGGTACGCTGCACTGGGTGTCTGCAAAACATGCGCTGCCTGTGGATGTAAGAATCTACAATCAGTTGTTTACTGTTGAGCAGCCAGATGCTGAGAAAGATGTAGACTTCTTAAACTTCATCAATCCGGAATCGGTAACGATGGTTAAGGGGTTTGCTGAACCAAGCTTAAAAGATGTGGCAGTAGGAGAGCCGCTTCAGTTCCAGAGAATCGGGTACTTTACCAAAGATCAGGATTCTACGGATGAAGTAATGGTATTCAACCGTACAGTAACGTTGAAAGACTCTTACAAACCAGAATAATTTTAACGCAAAATAATAAAGAAAGCAGGATCTGTTACAGGTCCTGCTTTTTTATTGATGTGATAATTATTAAACCTTAAATCTCAGTTGGGATAAGAATATCCGATTGATGTAGGTTTGAAGGTCAGCAATAATACGTACTGATCTGTTTTTTACTCTTTTGATGACATTAAAATTGTATAGTAACGATCAATACTTATCACTAAAAGTAGCTTCCAGCCTCCTTCTTCCAGCTTCCGGTCTTTTTTATCCTTTCACTCCTTTGATCCAATCCTGGAACTTACCAATCTGTTCCATAAAGAAAGATTCATGTTCTTCTTTTTCTTCAGGGCGGTTAACCAAAATATGTTCAAAATATGTCCCTTTCAGTATTTTTCTTAAAATACCTTCTCCCAGGAAGGGTTTATAGTCATTCAGGGCCTGAGTGGCTTTCAATAAATGACGGATATCGTACTGAAGCGGATTAATATCCGGAACCTGTTTGTTGAGGTTCAAAAGGCTGTATACGGCTATTCTTGCCGTTCTTACGGAGCTTTCCATGGTGAAAACCACATCATTATTGGTTTCTACAAACTGTCCTACAAGACCTAAATTGGTACAGCCTTCAGGAACTACTCTAGGGCGGTCTCCCTGAGCTCTCGGCATGAACATAGAGGTAATATACGGCATGAAAGAAGTACGTACAATCGTATTGTCAATCACATTATCCAATTGATCTTCTATACCGAGATGATAACATAGCTCAGCAAGAATTTCGTTTCCTGTACACTGCGGCATTGTTTTTTTAACATAATTTCCCTGTTTATCCATCAAAAGGGCATAGACCCAAACTACAAGAATATCATCAGGCTGCGTAGGAAAATGAGGCTGTCTGTTGCAGGTAAAGCTCATCACCCAGTTGGAGTCTGTAATGGTGATAATACCTCCTGTTGCCGTTTTTCCGGAATAAGGATCATTCACACATAATTCCTTTAGTTTTTCGGTAAAAGCTGAAGGCCGGCAGGTAAGGGTAGCAGATTCCCATGCAGATTTTTCAATATGACTGCAGAACTTTTCCGGTTTTCCGAAGACTTCTGATTTGGCAGCAAGGTTTTTCCATAACTTCCATCCTGCGCTTTGTCCGGTGCTGCTGTTATCAATGGTGATTTCCGGAGCAGTATTATTATCCCCATAGAAAGTGCTTTCCGTCATGGATCCCGTAGTTACAATAACATAATCTTCTTTACCTATAGGGATTTTTACTTCTTTTCCTTCCTGTTCCGTGATGATACCTTCTACAGTTTTTCCTTCCGTATTAATCTGAATGTCCAGATCTTTTACCAGAGTATTGAATTGGATCTGCACTCCTTTTTCAATCAGGAAGTTTTTTAAAGGAGTAACATACGTGTCGTATTGATTATATTTTGGGAATACAAGACAAGAGAAATCTTTCATTCCGTCAATGGCGTGCAGGAATCTGTGCATATACAGTTTCAGCTCCAGTAAGCTATGCCAGTTTTCAAAAGCAAACATAGAGCGCCAGAAAAACCAGAAATTACTGTTAAGGAAAGATTCTGCGAAATAATCTTCAATCGTCAGGTCATCAAGCTCCTCTTTTTTCTTCAGTAAAAGTTTGACAATGGCCAGCTGATCTTTCTTTTCCAATCCAAATTTACTGAAATCCTTGATCTGTCCCTGGTTGTGGATTAGTCTGGCTTTGGAATAGTTCGGATCGTTATCATTAATCAGACGGTATTCGTCTAATACGCTGTATGGCGCAGGAAGCTCCAGAGCAGGAATATCCTGGAACATATCCCATAAGTTTTCATAGGTCATGTCCATTTCTCTTCCACCGCGGATGATGTAGCCGTCTTTTGCATTCCCGGCTCCGTCCAGTGAACCGCCTTCAACATTAAGCTGGTCAAGGAAAATAATATTTTTTCCCGGAACACGGCCGTCACGGATGAAATAATAAGCAGCCGACATTCCGGCAATTCCACTTCCTACAATATAAATTTTGCTGTTTTCATAGGATTGTAAAGGGATTCCTTTGTTACGCTGGTAGTTTCCGATCTGGTCTGAAAAAGGCATAGTCTTCTCAGGCGTATTGATCTGAACTTCCCGGCTTGAATCCGGTTCGTGATTTACTTTTCCAAATTGCTCAGAAGCATTTAAAATGTTGTCGAATTTTGAATTGATCGTACTCATTTTTATATTGTTTTTAATGAACAGTATAAAGGTACCTCTATTCATAAAGCAGGGTATATCCCTAATGTCAGATTTATTGTCCCCAAATTCTTTAAGACTGGATATTTTCTCTGTTCCGATATTCAGAAGGAGAAACGGAAGTCTGTTTCTTGAAAAAACGGCCAAAAGCTGATGCAGAATTAAACTGAAGCTGAAAAGCAATTTCAGAAATTGTGACAGCCGGATTGCCAAGCATAACATAGGCTTCTTTCAGCAGAGCTTCATCAATAACTTCATGAGGCGTTTTTCCACTGGCTTTTTTGATGATTTCGATGAGGTATTTCGGAGAAACACATAATTGATCAGCATAAAACTGTACACTTCTCTGCTGCCTTATATTTTCCCTGATCAGCTTACTGAATCTAAGATAAATATCTTTCTTCCCTTCCTCTTTTTCAGCAATATCATCATGTTCTTTTTCCATAATCTCTGCTGTTTCCAGCAGCAGATTAAAAATAATGGTACGAACGATTTCTTCTGTAAACTTTCCCTGTTTTCTGGATTTTTTTTTGAGATAATCCAGAAGGCTCTGAATCTGTAGAGAGTTTTTCTCTGTTGTTTTTATGAGGCTGTAGGAACCTTCGGAGAAAAGATTCATTTTCTCGATGATGAAAGGATTGGATATATTTTTGATCAGAAAATTTTTATCAAAGAACAACAGTTTCATTTTGAAATCGCTGCTGGTTTTCAGAAACTTCACAATGGTAGAAGGAGCAGCAATCAGAAAGCTGTGGGCATTTATGTGATACTTCTGGCTGTCAATTTCGAGATCTACCTTCCCTTCAGTACAGATGCATAAGGCATAATAATCTATACGGAAAGACGTTTCGGGGAAATCGGAAATAGGATTGCCTGATGAAATATAATAAGATTCACGACAGTCTATATGGTAAAATGAAAGGGTATCATGTAAATTTTCGTAGGTGATCATTGGTGAGTATGATTCTGTTACATTATAATGATTTTTATGAAACTTGAGAATAAAACCTCATTATTACTGCAATTTACGAAAATTATAAGTTTGTTTTAGTTGATTTTGGTAAAAACATCCGTGGCTTCTAAATATTAATAGTATATTTTTATTTCTTTCATTTATAAAAAAACTCCCTTGGAGCCATAGTTTTGAGCTAATTTGGTTAATTTTGCTTTTTTAAATTTTTCCCCACCCCATTTATCATGAAATTAATAAGTGTATATACGAGTTCTTTCAAAGGGCTTTCGGAAGAGAGCTGGATGCTGGCGCTGGTTATGCTTATTAACCGTGCGGGTTCTATGGTGCTTCCTTTTTTAGGAGTCTATATGACAGCCCATTTGCATTTCACTATTGAAAATTCCGGGATTGTTCTGAGCTTTTTCGGAATAGGATCTGTACTGGGTTCCTGGCTGGGAGGTATGATTACAGATAAGGTCGGAGAATACCGGGTACAAAGCCTGAGTCTGCTCCTCAGTGTTCCTTTATTCTGCCTGATTCCTCTTTTTAAGACAGAAGCCGGTCTTGCCGCTATTATTTTAGCTCAGAGTATTGTCAGCGAGATGTTTCGCCCTGCCAATTCGGTAGCCATTACGAAATATGCCAAACCTGAAAATATAACCAGAGCATTTTCACTGAATAGAATGGCCGTGAATCTCGGGTTTTCGATAGGACCTGCTTTAGGCGGAATCTTATCAGCTATTTCCTATGAGTTTTTATTCTTCAGTAATGCATTGGCTGCACTGCTGGCTGGATTGTTATATATCACGTTCTTCAAAGAACGAAATAAGCAGGCTGTAAAAGAAACTAAAAAAGTAAAGGAAGCTATTGCCGTTAAAAAAGAAAACTCGCCCTACCGTGACCGTAAATTTCTGATCTACTGTTTTTTCTGTATGCTTTTTTCTATGTGTTTCTTTCAGCTGTTCAGTACATTAACTATATTTTATAAAGATACGGCTCATCTGAGCCAGCAGAATATCGGATATATTCTCGGATACAGTGGCTTCCTGATCGTTTTGCTTGAAATGGGATTTGTACAGATCGCAGAAAAATATTTTAATCTGGCTTTTACCATGCTGATCGGAACTTTTCTGTGTGGAATCTCCTATGCAATGTTGGCCTTTGATTATACGATGATCACATTGGTCGTTTCTATGACCCTTCTCTGCATCGGTGAAATATGGACCCTTCCTTTTATGTCAACGATAACTGCTATGCGCTCGGGAGAAAATAATAAAGGAGCTTATATGGGATTAAATGGGATATCGTTCTCTTTAGCTTTTATCTTTACCCCTTATGTAGGCACCCTTATTGCCGATAAGCTGGGATTTACTGTACTTTGGATAGGAACCGGAGTTCTTGCGGCAGGCATTGCCATAGCGTTTTATTTCATCGTTCCGTGGATGCTGAAAGGAAAGAGGGAAAAAGAATTTGAAGTCCCGAAGTTGTAAAGTTTCTTCCCGGGGTTAGAATATGATATTTAACTTCTGCAATCAGTTCAGCAGTGCTAAATTTCGGAGTTACTGAACTGCTTGGAAAAGGTTTTGCCCGTTGTCAATCACGTTTTTCACAATCATCTCTGCATGAATCCTTGAATTTTCGATAAACCATAGATGGGTGTCTTTACCACCACATACTACTCCGGCGAGATAAAGATTTTTGGTATTGGTTTCCATGGTTTCGGGATTATAGAATGGATTCAGACAGTCGCCCTGTAATTCGATTCCTGCGTTTCGCAGAAAATCAAAATCCGGAAGATAACCGGTCATGGCGAGCACGAAATCATTTTCAATCTCATGAATCTGTGCCTGTTGATCTTTAAAAATAACTGTATTTTCAGTTATCTCTATGATTTCTGAACTAAAATGGGCTTTAATGCTTCCCTCAGCAATACGGTTTTCAATGTCAGGCTTTACCCAGTATTTTACACTGTTGGAAATTTCGGAATGACGAATAATCATGGTAACATCAGCACCTTTACGATACGTTTCCAAAGCAGCATCTACAGCAGAATTGCTGGATCCTACAACCACAATTTTCTGTTGGGCATAAGGATAAGGTTCCGTATAATAATGCTTTACCTTAGGAAGATTTTCCCCGGGAACATTCATGAGATTTGGAATGTCATAGAATCCGGTAGCAATAACAACATTTTTTGCCCGATAGATAGCTTTTGACGTGACAATTTCAAATAAAGCATCAATTTTGGAAACTTTCAGTACCTTTTCATAAAGATGGATGTTGATTGTTCTTTGCCTGGCAATTCCCTGATAATATTCCAATGCATCCTGTCTGCCCGGCTTCGGGGCTGTTGAAATAAAAGGAATTCCATCAATTTCCAGCTTTTCTGCCGTTGAAAAGAAACGCATGTATAAAGGATAATGGTATAAAGAGTTGACAATAGTTCCTTTTTCTATCACCAGATAGCTCAGTTTATTTTTTTGAGCTTCAAGTGCACAGTTCAGTCCGATTGGCCCGCCTCCTACAATGAGAATATCTAAAATTTCCATAGAACAAAGGTACGGGTTTCATGTAAAATACAGATAAGGAGAATAGAGGGTAGATGAATAGATAATAGACGGATAGATAATGGACGAATAGATGATAGATGGAAGCATATATTTTTTCAATATCAAGAGGAGTCTGATATCTATTCTGGCATTGGTTTTGGTGCTTTTTCTGATTAAAATCAATTCATTATGAAGAAACTGATTATTTCAATATTGGTTATTGGTGTGGCAGTGGCCTGTAAAAAGACACCTGAAAAACCAGTTCCGAACGTTATTGATTCTATGGCGGTAGCGCAGGAAAAAAATAAAGAGGCGGTAAAACATAAAACAGATACTGTGGCTTTAAAGAAAGTCAACGATGAAGTATTGCAGACTTTGAAAAATAAAGACTATAAAGCTTTTGCTTCCTATATTCATCCGGAAAAAGGAATTCGTTTTTCAATGTATGCTATGGTTGAGCCTAAAGAAGATAAACAGTTTTCCAAAGCCGACTTTGAAAAATTTCAGCCTACAAAAACCCTATTTACCTGGGGAGCAATGGACGGTTCCGGAGATCCGTATAAAGTAACAATCAATGACTACCTTTCTAAATGGGTGTTCTCTAAGGATTATACAGCATCTCAATATTCTGTAAACGAGTTTCAGGCTGGTGGAAATTCACTGAATAATTTAAAAGAAATCTATACTGGTGACGACTTTACCGAAAACTACATCAAAGGAACGGCGAAAAACGGAGAAATGGACTGGAAAACGCTCCGTCTGGTATGGGAAGAATTCCAGGGTAAATATTACCTGATTGCTGTTGTTAACGATCAGTGGACGATTTAATTTATAAGAGGGAAGAAGGAAGTTATGGAGGTCATTAATCATAAACTTTGCGTTAATCTTTTTTGCAGTGGCTTTCAATGTCTATAACTAAAAGCAACCCCAGCCTCCAACATTTTATCTATTTCAACTATAATATTTCAGCCAGTTTTCCGGTAAGGTTTCTTCTGGAAAACTGTTCAATGTTCTGGATGTTATCAGAAAGGTTTCCCTGTTTCCAAAGTTCAAATTTTTCGAGGATAAAACTTTTAACGGCTTTAGAGTCTTGATAGCTGAAATGTTTTCCTGCCTTGGTTTCATTCAGGATTCTGGAGACGTCTGCACCTTCCGGGCCAAAAGAAATGATCTGTTTTCCGGAAGCCAGATATTCAAATATTTTCCCAGGAATAATACCCTTGGAAGATTCATCAGGAAAATTGGTAATCAGCAGTAATGAAGATTTTTGCATTTCTTCAACGGCTTTATGATGGGGCAGATAACCAAGGTTCAGAATGTGATTTTTCAGTACATCCGATTCAAGTGCCTGTAGGGCTTTATCATCCACTCTTCCTGCAAACTTCAGCGTGAAATTCTGTGCAAATTCCGGATTTTCTTTAACCAGTTCGGTCAGTGCTGTCCAAAGATTCTCAGGATTACGAAGCTGTTCTAAGACACCGATATAGCTTAAGGTGAATTTTTCACTGCGGGTTTCATTCATCTTTTTTGTACTGTCCGTTTCATCAAATCCATTTGTGATACATACAGAATTTGCTCCTGCTTTCCGGAAGTTTTCAGCGTCCGTATAACTGGTTGCCAGGGTAATATCTGCGGTTTTAAAAACGGCACTTTCAAGAAGTCTGTGCTTTCTGTCTGAACTTTTGGTAAGCTTCAGATGTTTGTAATAGGATATTTCTGTCCAGGGATCACGAAAATCAGCAATCCATTTAAGACCCGGAAGCTTTTTTTTCAGTCCTAAACCAATCAGGTGCATTGAATGAGGTGGTCCGGAAGTAACCACAACATCTATTTTATTTTCTTTTAAATACTGCTCCAGAAATTTAATGGAAGGTTTTACCCAGAATACTCTCGCGTCAGGAATGAAAAAGTTTCCTCTCACCCAGATGGAAAGCCTGGATTTCCAGCTTTGGTTTTTACCGACATCGAATTGCCCCGCTTTAAATTTTTTGTTGCTTTTGTTCAGCTTTTCAGCCAATTGATAAGGTTCCCATATTTTGGTTTTTACCATTTCAATGTTTTGGGGAACATCTTTCAGCAGGCTTTCATCAACCAAAGGATAACTTGGATTTTCCGGAGTATAGATCACAGGATTCCAGCCGAAATCCGGCAGATACTTGGCAAACTTCAGCCATCTCTGAACACCAGGACCTCCCGCAGGAGGCCAGTAATAGGTGATAATCAGTATTTTCTTTTGTCCCATTAATTTTGAACAATAAACCTTAAACGTTGAATATTAAACTGTTTTTACAGCCGGTTCTTCCTGCTTTTTCTTTTTATTCATCCAGAAAATTCCGAACGCGCTCAATGCAATAAACAATCCGAAGCACAGCAATGAAAGCCATTTCCCTTTTTCAATCACTTCAGGTTCAAAAACCATTCTGATCTGGTGTTTTCCTGCCGGAACGTGTACTGCACGTAAAAGATAATCTGCTTTGATATAAGGAACTTCTTTTTCGTCTACAAAAACTTTCCAGCCATGAGGATAATAGATCTCAGAGAAAACGGCCAGCTGAGGTGTTTTTGATTCAGCTTTAAACTCAAGCTCATTAGGCTGGTATTTCGTAAGGTTGATAAACGCTGTAGAGTCTGCCTGAATCTGTTTTCCGTTGAAGTACTCTTTGTCAGAAGCAGCGATAACAGCGGTTCTCTTGCTGTCGATCACTCCAATGGATTTGATTTCTTCATCAGGAGTATTGACAAACTTCAGATCACTTACAAACCATGCGTTTCCGTTGGCTTTGGCGTTTGGCATCGCCTGAGGTTCTTCAGGACCGCCTACAACCCAATATTTGGCATTAAGAAGATTCAGGATATTCGGAACTTTTACCGAATCCATTACCTGGAAGTATTCATTGATCACATCATCATATCTTCTCAGTTTTACGGCGTGATAGCCCCCGATGGAAGACTTGAAATAAGAGGTGTTGGTTTCACTGAATGTTCCTAAAATATTGTTGAAAATTCTGTAGTGTGTTTTATCTTTTTCAGCAATGGTCTCAAGAGTTTTGTTGACGTTGACACTGCTTAGAATTGATCCTAAATTCGGATTTTGCTGAACTTTTTCAGCCAACAGATCTGAACTTTCTGTCTGAAATGGGTTTTCAGCAAAAACTTTATCTACATAGTTCTCATCGTTCAGGTAACGTTTGTTTACCGTCCACAGATCAAATAAGCTTACTACTCCAATAATAACCAGTGCAATATTCTGGTTAAGTTTCTGTTTCATGGCCATAAAAAGAACGCCTGCTGTGATTCCTACATAAATCAATGCTTTTAAAGCATCTGCTCTGAATAGCTTATATCTTTCTCCGGAAAGATAATCCAGCAGGAAAGGAGGGAAGTAAGTTCTTTCACTCTCCGTAGTGAATCCTAATATAGATTTTCCGAAAACCAGAAGGATAAGAAGCACACCTAATGTTCCGCCGCTTACGTAAAGAAGGATTTTCTTTTTATATTCTTCCGTTAATTTTTCATCCGTAAAGAATCTGTAAAGTCCGATTACAGCAATCAGAGGGAATAACAATTCTACCACCACCAATATAGAAGACGGTGCTCTGAATTTACTGTAAAAAGGAACGTAATCTATAAAGAAATCAGACAAAGGCATAAAATTGCTTCCCCATGCCAATAAAACGGTAAGAATAGAAGCTTCCAAAATCCAGTATCTGTATTTTTTCCATGCAAAGAAGAACCCTAAAAGAGCAAGAAAGCACACCACTGCACCCTGATAAGCTGGTCCTGAAGTTCCCGGCTGATCTCCCCAGTAGGTTACCCCGTTGAATCCCTTGGAGATTCTATCCATTTCAGCCTGAGAACCTACATTTTCCTGAATAAGCTCCTGAACTCTGTTCATAATTTCTTTTCCTTCAGGTTCCTGACTTCCGCCTCCCATTAATCTTGGAATAAAAAGATTCAGAGTTTCCAGTTTTCCGTAGCTCCACATCAGGATGCTGGTTTTATCCATTCCTGATTTTCCTGAAGTATGGCTGTCGTTGGTCAAAATCTGTTTTCCACGAACCGTTTCTTTAATATACTCAGAATTGGCCATGATTCTTTGAGAATTCATCCCAACACCAATAATGCAGGATGCAGCAATAATCCCTGATGAAATAAGGAAATGCTTCAACTGGATTTTCTTCTGGATTACCCTTACGAGTTCGGAAAGGAATAAAAATCCTAATGCGAGGAACAGATAGTAGGTCATCTGTGGGTGGTTCGCTGCAATCTGAAGCCCCATAAACAGGGTAGTGGCAATGAATCCCCAGATATATTGTTTCCTGATATAAACCAGTAAAATTCCGGCTAAAAGCGGAGCGAAATACTCAATAGTATTCACTTTACCGTTATGTCCGGCAGCTATAATAATATAAAAATAGGTGGAAAGTCCGAAAAAGGTAGCTCCGAGAAGGGCATATTTCCAGTTTCTGACAGCTACCATTCCCAGAAAGAAGAATCCTGCGAAAAGCAGGAACAGATAATTGACCGGCCTTGGAAGGAAGTTCAGATACCTGTCGATCTGTTTGATGATATCGCCTTTAAACTGGCTTCCCATCTGGTAGGTTGGCATTCCGCCAAACATGGAGTCACTCCAGTAAGTTTCTTTTCCGGTATCAGCTCTGTAGTCCAGAAGTTCTTTTGCTCCTCCTCTGTACTGCACGATATCATGCTGGAAAAGCTGTTTCCCTGAAAAAACAGGAGTGGAATATAAAAATGCTAAAACTATAAATACAACTAATGAAATTGCAATATAAATTAAGTTTTTATTTTTAGCCATGCTGGTTATTATCTTTTATTTCTTGGAATTTTTACCTTTTGTCATTGTTTTCTTTTACCTCTTCATAATCCACCGTTTCTGCGTCCCAATTGACGTTCTTTCTGGAATTCTTATTCGAGTTGGTGATGTCCTGCTGCCTGTTATTATTTTCATTGTTGTTGAACCTGTAGCTGTAAAAGGTTTTAAAGAAAATCCTTTTCAGGATATTCCAGACAAAGAAAAGAATAATTGCAATAAGTACTAACTCAAGAATGTACTTCATAATAAATGTTATTTAAGGTTTTAGATTTAAGGCTCAAAGTTGTTTGATGAAAGCACTGTTTAGTAGTTGAAACAGTACTTTCAAATCTCAGACTCTTAACCCCTCAAACTTATTTACTTCAGTTATTTTAATTATTTGGAAGAAGGGTTTACCATCACAGAAGAATTGGAAACACTGGTCATCGATTGTGACTGCTTGCCGTCTGAAATGGTTTCAATCTGCGTGGTCTTTACCGTGATATTCTGATTGGTAATCCATCCTGAACTTTGGTCAAACTTAATCGTCCCGTTCTGGGCAAGCTCGCTGCTCAGGCTGTGGGTGATTGGTCCCTGTGTTTTCTTTTCTGTTTTCTTAGGAATTCCTCCGGTTACTGAAATCTCAGCAGCTCCGTTTCCTACGCTTTTCAAAACATAGTTTGACGTTACTTTAATGCTTCCGTTTGCATCTGCATTTTCAGAAGTAGTCCACTTTCCTCCGATCTTAACTCCTTTTTTAGGAATAATCGTCAGGTTTTTTGTAAACTGGTCTTTCAGTACTTTCTCATTGAATGTTTCTTTAAGACTTGCTACCACACTTGCTTTCTGGTTGGCATCTTTAAGAAGTGTTCCCGCAGCATCAGATACCTTTTTGTAAACAGCATCAAAACCAGTGATAGAAAGTACGTTTCCTTTATCATCCATCTTCATATTCAGCTTATTTCCGGTAAGAGCTTTGTTGATATTCCAGATCATTTTAAGATCATCTTCTTTTGGAATCGGAAGCTTGGTGTCCACTACAAGGGTTTTTCCCTGAGAAGTTTGGGAACTTCTTTTGGAAACCAGGTTAAGAGTCATATCATACACATTTCCTTTCACATCATTCACGGTGAAGTTCATTTCATCAGTAGATTCGCTGGTAGCTGTGATTGATTTTCCCTGAGGGTCAGTCATCGTTTTTACATCTCTCTGGTATGTAGTAAGAGGATATGTCTTTCCTTTTTCCAGTTTAAACGTCTGTGTGAAAACTCCTGCGGAATCTTTGATTGCCGGGTTTTCTGCCACTTTTGCTACGGAATCAGCAGGAACTTCTACCGTAACTGTTTTTCCGGTTTTAGGATCTACTTTGGTGATGGTTGCTGTTTCTTTCTTACATGAAACAAGAGCTA
The DNA here is from genome assembly GCF_009602705.1 of Chryseobacterium vaccae. Lineage (NCBI taxonomy): Bacteria > Pseudomonadati > Bacteroidota > Flavobacteriia > Flavobacteriales > Weeksellaceae > Chryseobacterium > Chryseobacterium vaccae. The sequence continues at coordinate 4,770,680 of NZ_VSWH01000001.1, forward strand.
TTGATGATATTAATGCTAGCGCTGCTATGTTTTTCATTTGAATCTTTTTAAATTTTACTACTACTTTTATTTTTCCGGGAGAGAAACATACTAAATCTGTACCGTTGTCATTTTCTGTCTTACGGCTTCATATAAAATCGCTCCGCAGGCAACAGAAACATTCAGAGATTGTGTTTTCCCTTCAATAGGAAGTTTTATTTTTTCATCTGCATGATGCATCACTTCTTTAGAAATTCCGGTTTCTTCATTTCCCATAACCAAAGCACATGGTTCGGTAAAGTTTACATCATAAATAAGCTTCTGGGCCTTTTCTGTTGCTGCAAATACGGAAATTCCGCTCTGCTGAAGAAAGTCTACCGCATGGGCCAGGTTGGCTTCCTTACAGATCTTGATATTGTAAATGGCACCTGCCGAAGTTTTGATAGCATCCGAGTTGATAGGAGCCGCGCCTTTTTCAGGGATAATTACTGCATCTACGCCTACACATTCTGCTGTTCTGCAGATCGCTCCAAAGTTTCTTACATCGGTAAGCCTGTCCAGAATCAGTAAAAAAGGAGTTTTCCCTTCTTCAAATAATTGTGGAACGACATCTTCTATCTTATGAAAAGGAACATCCGAAATAAAGGCCACTACACCCTGGTGATTCTTTCGGGTAAAACGGTTCAGTTTTTCAACCGGAACATAATTGGGACGGATTTTATTTTTGGCTAAAATGGTTTTCAGCTCAGCATAAATAGGACCCTGAAGTGCGTTTTGCACAAAGATCTTGTCAATCGTTTTTCCCGCTTCAATTGCTTCAATCACGGGACGCAGCCCGAAAATAAAATCGTCTTTCATTGAGTTGTTTAAGGTTTCTATGTTTAAGGTATGAAGTTCAATGTTCAATGTTCAATGTTCAATGTTCAATGTTCAATGTTTTGAACTTTAAGGCTTGTACTTTATTCCTTTTAAATCTGTTGTTTTTAAATATTTAATAAATGAGCTGATTTTTTTGCTTAGTGTTTCTGTTCGCTCAATTAATGTTCTCAGTTTTTCTTCTGAAATAAAATTTCTGTCAAAAATCCGGTAGAGTTGTGATCTTGTTTCTCCGCAGGAAGCTTTTGCAATGGAAAGAAACTGAATGAATTCTTTATTTCCATTTCGTTCAAACCCTTCAGCAATGTTATCCATAACTGAGCCTGAAGATCCGTCAATCTGGTTGCTAAGTTTAAAATTGTTTTTAAGTCCGGTAAATTCAATGATAAAGTAGATTTCCTTACAAAGCTCACGAGACAATTGCCAGATCTCCAAGTCTTCAAATCTTCTTATTGTCGCCATAACTTTAAACCTAAAACATTAAACTAATTTACCTTCCTTTCTCTCCCAAAATAGCCCTTTTCTGTGCCATTACATAACCATAATGGAGGCTTTCATGCATGTTGTTGAAGATAATGGCATCCTGAATGCTTTTCAGATCCATCCCGAAACTTGTCGTATAAGGAGTATAATCCGAGAAGAAGTCACTGTCATAATCTTTCATCAAAATTTTTGACGTTTCTGTGAGCAGAAATTCAAGGTCTTCTACTTCTGACTTCTGAACATTTAAATTAGGAAGGGTTCCTTTTTTATAGGTTTCAATCCAGTATTTATCTATTCTGAAAGGATTTCCGCTCAGGTAATAATGCAGCAGCTGCTGGGTAGCAACCGTATGGGCAATATTCCAGTAAATATTATTGTTGAAACCGTCAGGAATCAGCAGAAGGTCATCATGAGACGTGTTCTGAAGGATCTCCAAAAGGTTCTTTCTTACTTGTCTGTGGGCTTGAAAATGATAATTCATTTTGCAAAAATTTTTAATCTCCAAAAATAGTTTAATAAACTGGAAATGACAATTTTTTGAGCCAATGATTAAATTAAAACTTCTTAAATTCTGAAAAAATAGGTTAATTGTTGTATGTTATGTGAATGTAAAACACTAGAACAAGTGATGCTTTCCCATCATAAAAAAAACTCCCACGAAATGTATTCGGAAGGAGTTTTTATCTTTTAAATCAGTTGGCTCGTAGTTGTTATTTGAATCTGATCACTTGGGTTGTAGTACCGTAACTTCTATTTCTTAATGATTTTATGTTTAAAAGTTGTTCCGTCTTTGAGAACAATACTCAGAAAATAAACACCTGTTGTGTATGGAGTTAGGTCAATTTTATTTTCTCCATAGTTTTCAGATAATTTCCTTCCGTCTATCCCGAAAAGACTGATTGAAGCTATATCGGTCTTTGATTTTATGTTCACGAAATCAGCTGTGGGATTAGGATATATGCTTACATCCACTGTTTTTACATCCTGTACATTCAGAGAGGCATTGCTTTTCCCCTGCATGTAAACGGATAGATAGACATCTCCCTGCTGCTGGTTAAAAACTGCTGTTGGTATGGTGTGTTTCAACGTGTGATTTCCTGCTGCTATCGTTGGCATGGTAAACCCTCTGATAGGAACAGAATTTCCGGGGCACCAGTTGTTCCATGAAGTCCACTCTGCAAAAGATTTTGGAGAGGCTCCATAGATTCCGTTACCCTGCGTATTGTATACTCTGAATGGTTCACAGGAAATTCCTCCGGGAGTATAAGTCAGCATTTGTACGTCATCCATATAAGTGTAATTTTGTCTTCTTACGTATTCTTCACCACCGCTGTTAGCTCCATGAGGTGTGGATATTACAAAGAAACGGGCATCGGTGACGGGATTGGGAAGGTTGAATGTGACAATTCTCACCGTTTCACCAGGAACGTCAGTGGCGTTATAGTTATTTAATCTGTTATAGGTAAGGATAGGGGCAACAGTATTGAAATCTGTCGCCGTTGCTCCGGCATCTGTTGAGAAAAAAGTCAGAGTTCCGGAAAATACATCAATTCTGCCGCTGCATCCTGGTACTTCATTCTGTGCTGCATACGGAACACCGAAAACATCCAGTTCCATATATAGATCATAGCTTGTACGCAAATTTGTATCATGGAATATACTATACATATTGCTTAAGTCATAGGTGTAAGGAACTTCCAGAGGTGAACGGTTTTTGTTCATAAACGGAGTGATATATCGGCCTATTTCAATTCTCTTTACATTGGTGTCATCTACGGTGTAGGTGGGTTGATTTTTAGGAACCATTGCCAAAAAGACACTTCCGAGACGGTCATAGTTATCACATAGCGCTCCAATAGTTACTCTCATAGCAATTTTTGCTTTAAAAGAGTTGAGTTCTGCATCGGTAAGCTTCCTTGCATATTTGGAATTTGACAGCCTAATCAATCCTGGAGGAACAGGTTCAGACACTGTAGCAGCATAGCCGTCATAATAGACTGCCTGAGAAATCACATTAGTCATTGTTGTCTGTGATTGTAAAAGACCCGTAAAAAAAACGCTTAAAAAAAATAGCTTTTTGTACATATCGTTGGTGTTTGATACAAATATATTAAAATATGTGTTTGGATATGTAGTTTTGTTGTTTAATTTTTAAAATTAAAACTATTTGTTTATGAAATGTGTAAAATTAATGAATAAGGTAATGTGTTTTATTCGCTAAAAAATCAAAAATATTTAATTTAATAGATATTAATTTAAATAATTGTGTAGAGTATTAATTTATTTGCCTTAATGGTTGTTTTTATCTATAATATTTGAAATTTTATTATTAAATTAGCATCAAATCCAATGTTAATTTTATTAATTATGAAAAGAATTTTACTTTTGTCATTATTGTTGGTTGTTTCCGTGTTGAAGGCTCAGATCAATCTAAATATTGGAAGTACAAATGTAGGTACTGCACCGATAAGCAGTTTTTTTTCCTATTCTTATGTTCAGCAGATTTTTCTTAAACAGGAACTCAATGCCAATGCTGCAGGAAACATTACAGGCTTGTCCTTTTATCTGGATCCTTCGGCAACTATCACCGATTCTTCCAATTGGACTGTTTACCTTGGGCATACATCAAAAACTACTTTTGCTTCAGGAACGGATTGGATTCCGGCTGCACAGCTTACCCAGGTGTTTACGGGAACAGTAACCAATAATAACGGAAAAGTGGACGTTGTTTTTACAACACCGTTTCCTTATAATAATACTGATAATTTAGTCATTGCTGCAAAAGAAAATTCTCCGAATATTGATATCAATAACTTTGATGAAGTTTTTCGTGTCTATTCTTACCTCCCGTCTTCCACTATTTATTATAAAGGAGACCAGGTAGTTGTAGATCCTGCTTCTCCGCCTGGAGGGATAACAGCAGATTACAAATCATCAATCACTATTTCAGGCCTTACTCCGAAAACTACCCCGCCGTGTCCTTTTATTACGTTCCCAGTAAATAATTCTCAATCCGTTCCGATGTCTCCCAATTTCAAATGGATGCCTGTTGCAGGAGCAGATTCTTATAAAGTTTCCTTAGGAACAACTCCTGGAGGTACTAATATTGTTAATCAGCAGGTTGTAACGGCTACGAACTTTACTCCATCTGTAGCATTACAGCAGAATGTTGATTATTATTTAAGAGTGACAACTGTTTCTGCAGGCCTTGAATCTTCCGGTTGTTCAGATGTTGTGTTTAAAATTCCACCGGTGCCGGTGAATGATGCCTGTTCCGGTGCCTTAGTGCCGTCTGCGTTCCCTTATAGCTATACCCAGACTGATGCGGTATCAGCTACCAATAACGGAGCCTTTGTACAGATATGTGCTGATGCGATGAATGATGGTGTATGGTTTAAGCTTATAGGCGACGGTAGTAAATATACGATCAGAATAACAATGCCTTCCGGCAGTACTTTTGATCCTCAAATGGGCTTTTACAGAGGCAGCTGCAGTAGTCTTACATGTCTGGGAACAGTGGATAGTGGAGGAGCAGGGGCAGCAGAAGGAGTTACGCTTACAACAACAGCAGGCGTTGAATATTATATCAATATAGGATCTTATGAGGAAACAGAAGATGTTCCTGAAGATGTATTTACTATAACCATGACAAAAATTTAGAACAGATACGTGCTGTGTATAGTAATTGACAGAGGTTGATTCTATTTTCTGATTCTGGATTTTTATTTCTAACAACAGATAACCGGCTTTTTAGGCTGGTTATTTTGTTTCCCGTCTACTCACAACTGCCTGTTTATGCTTTTAGATGGAAGTTTCTAAATGGTTAGGAAATAAATTATTATAAAGAAGTTTTGTTATTCCGCAAATTCCTACAAAGAAACTCACGTTGCCTGCATGGACCATTCTGTCAGGCTTTCCGGAATATTTAACAAACTTTAACTCAAAAATGGCATTGATTGTGTTGATTACTGCAAGTATTTATCAGAAATTTACCAATTATTTTAAATCAAGCTATGTCAGATACATATCAAGCTGAAGACATCCGCCAGCTGACGGAAAAAGTAAAGGAAAAAAACTACTTATTTTCTCTTCTGAGACAGGAAATCAATAAAGTGATCATTGGACAGGAATATATGATAGACCGCCTTCTGGTAGGTCTTTTGGGGAACGGGCATGTTCTTTTGGAAGGAGTGCCGGGACTGGCAAAAACTTTAGCGATTAAAACCCTGGCAGAAGCTGTTCATGGTGATTTTTCAAGAATACAGTTTACCCCGGATCTGCTGCCTGCAGATGTAGTGGGAACCATGATCTATAATATCAAAGACAATGATTTTTCCATAAAAAAAGGTCCTGTTTTTGCCAATTTTGTGCTGGCGGATGAGATCAACCGTGCTCCGGCAAAAGTACAGTCGGCACTGCTGGAAGTCATGCAGGAAAAGCAGGTAACCATTGGTGATGAAACCATGAAGCTGCCCAAGCCGTTTTTAGTACTGGCAACACAAAACCCTATCGATCAGGAAGGAACTTATCTGCTGCCGGAAGCGCAAAGTGACCGTTTTATGCTGAAATGTAAGATTGATTATCCTGATTTCGAACATGAACGAACTGTTATGAGAATGGTTTCTACCTCACATCAGCCTGTGGTGAAACCTGTGATCTCTCTTCAGGATATTATAGATGCCAAAGAACTGATCAATCAGATCTATCTAGATGAAAAGATCGAAAAATATATTCTGGATATGGTGTTTGCCACACGTTATCCGGAAAAATACGGACTTTCTGAATTGAAGAACTATATTGGTTTCGGTGCTTCACCAAGAGCATCAATCAACCTGGCTATTGCATCCAGAACCTATGCATTCTTAAAAGGAAGAGCCTTCGTAATTCCTGAAGATGTAAAGGCGCTCGCACAGGACGTATTGAGACACAGAATAGGTCTTACCTTCGAGGCAGAAGCGGAAGAAATTTCGTCTGAAGAGATTGTTAACAGAATATTGGCAAAAATTCAGGCGCCCTAATGAGTGAAGTAATTATCAGAAAAGCCGTTCAGGAAGACTGTGCCCCGATGCTGGAACTCATCAGAGAACTTGCGGAATATGAGAAAGCACTTCATGAAGTGACTTTAACGCTGGACGAATTCATTAATGATGGTTTCGGAGAATCTCCTGTTTGGGGAGCTTTCGTAGCAGAAACAGCGGGTGAGATCGTAGGAATTTCCCTCTATTATGATCGTTTTTCAACGTGGAAGGGCAGAAGGCTGTATCTTGAAGATCTTGTAGTAACCGAAAGAATGAGAGGAAAGCAGATCGGAAAAATGCTGTTTGATGCAACATTGGAATTTGGAAAATCCGGACAATACAGCGGAATGGTTTTTCAAGTACTGAACTGGAATGAACCGGCCATTAATTTTTATAAAAAATACAGTCCGAAATTTGATAATGAGTGGCTGAATGTTTCCATTGAATTTAAAAGTTAAGATAAATATTTGACAGTAGAGGACTTATGGAAATAAAAGATATTGTAAAAAAAGTAAAGCAGATTGAAATCCGTACCAGAAAAAAGACGGAGGCTTCACTTATGGGGCAGTATCACAGTGCTTTTAAAGGTCAGGGAATGACTTTTTCTGAAGTACGTCCTTATCAGTTTGGAGATGAAATCCGAAGAATCGACTGGAACAAGACCGCACGTTTCCGTGAGCCGTTTGTGAAGGTGATGGAAGAGGAGAGAGAACTCACCATGATGATTCTGGTAGATATTTCCGCTTCTATGGATTACGGGACCAAAGTTCAGCTGAAAAGAGAGTATGTGGCAGAAATAGCCGCAAGCCTTGGGTTTTCTGCTGCAGGAAATAATGATAAAGTTGGGCTGATCTTATTTGCAGACAAAGTATACAAAGTGATTCCTCCGCAGAAGGGGAGAAAACATATTCTTTCCATTATCAGCACTATTCTTACGGCTGATTATGTGCCGGCAGTGTCCCAGATTGATAAAGCACTGGAATATATGATGGGAATCTTCAAGAGAAAATCTCTGGTTTTCCTTTTGTCCGATTTTGAAGATGAATACGATTCCAAAATGCTTAGAGTAGCTTCCAAAAAACATCAGCTGCTGGGAATGAGGGTTTACGATGAAAAGGATAATGAAATTCCGGATATTGGATATGCACTTTTGTATGATGCTGAAACCGGAAATAAAGTCTGGGCAAATACGTCCAGCGCAAGATGGAGGTATACCTTTGCTGAGGCCCAAAAACAGAAGGTGAAAGCATTGGAAGACGATTTTGCAAACAGTTCGGCAAGTTTCATGAATATCAATACAGGATCGGATTATTCTAAACTATTGTACAATTATTTTCAGAGGAAATAAACAATATTGATGGAAAGATCCTATCTTAAAGGAATATAAAATAAGGCTCCGGCCGAAATGATTATTATATAGAATTGAAAAAAATATTATTTATACTGTCCCTTTTGATCTGTGGAACCGCTTTTTCGCAGATACTTTCGTCTAATCTTGAAAAGAAGACGATTGCTCTGGGAGAAATAAACCGTTTTATAGTTAAAATCGATAATCTGAACGGGAAACAGGTAAGTTCCGCAGCAAAAAATGAACTTCTTCCTTTTCATTTTGAAGAAATAAAAGACAGTATCGGACAGAATCAAAATTCCTACGAAAGGAGGATCGAATTTTCTGTTTATGAAGAAGGAAAATTTAAAATTCCCGAATTGGAGTTCAGTGTGGATGGTCAGGTTTTAAAGACCATTCCTTATGAGATTGATGTGATCAACACGGCTCAGAAAGCAGATCAGATCAATGATATCATGAAGAACAAAGAAGTAAAGCTTGATCCTAAAGATTACTGGGAACTCTACAAATTTTACATTCTGGCCGCTTTAGCAGTTATTGCACTGATTATTGCTGTTGTTATGATCATCAAATGGGGAAGAAAAGCCAAAAGCTCTCCTGTTGTGGCTACCAATCAGACTTTGAAAGAACTGGATTCTTTAAAGAAGAAAAAATATATTGAAGGCGGAGATTTCCGTTCGTTCTATGTTGAATTAATAGATATATCCAGGGCATTTATTACAAAGCAATATCACTTACCGGCGGAAGTTCTTCTTACAGACGATCTTATTGATGTGATGAAGAAGAATAACACCATTTCTCAGGAAAATGAAAAAATAGTGGAAGAGGTATTTTTAAGAGGAGATCTTGTGAAATTTGCCAAAACCTTTCCTGATCAGGTAACGATGGAAAAAGATTTCAGTGATATCAGTGACTTTGTGAGGAGATCTTCAAAAGATCTGGAATTTGAAAACTTGAGAAAGGATGTTTAATTTTGAGTTTTATAGTCCGTGGTTTCTGCTCCTTTTTCTGCTGTTCATTCCTCTTTTTATTAAAGATGCCAGGACACGGAAGAAAAAAGGGATAAAAGTTCCTACAGTCCGGAATATGGAAGGCAGCGGGGGAATTCATGCTGTACTTTTTCTTCTTAAACTGTCGAAGTATATTATTCTTACTGCGCTGATCATTGCGATGGCACGACCTAGAACTTTTACGGTTTCCCAGGACCGCGATGATACCAAAGGCGTAGATATTATGCTGTCCATAGACGTTTCCCTGAGTATGCTGGCTAAAGACCTTAACCCGGATCGTATAACAGCATTGAAAGATATTGCAGTAAAGTTTGTTAGAAAACGGCCTAATGACAGGATCGGAGTAGTAGCGTATGCTGCAGAAGCATTTACTAAAGTACCTGTAACTTCAGATCATCAGGTGGTTATTGACGAAATCAAAAACCTTAACTCTACCGGTCTTGAACCGGGAACAGCTATTGGGGAAGGCCTTTCTGTAGCAGTCAGTCACCTTACTAAAAGCAAAGCGAAAAGTAAGATCGTGATCCTGATGACGGACGGGGTAAGCAATATCCAGAATGCAATTCCTCCACAGGTAGCAGCGGAACTCGCCAAGAATAATCATATTAAGGTATATGCCATCGGAATCGGAACAAACGGTTATGCGCTAATGCCTACTTCACAGGATATTTTCGGAGATCTGGTCTTTACTGAAACAGAAGTGACAATTGACGAAAATACATTACAGGAAGTAGCGCAGACTACCGGTGGGAAATACTTCAGGGCTACCTCGAACAGCAGTCTGGAAGAAGTATATAATGAGATCAATCAATTAGAAAAATCCGATATTAAGGTCTCTAAACTTTACAATTATGATGAGTATTTTAAAATTTTCCTTTGGATAGCGTTGGGAATGTTGTTCTTTGATGCGCTGTTGAGATGGGGTATATATAAATTTTTGAGCTGATGAGTTGGTCTTTAGGAAATTACTGGTATTTATTACTGCTGTTGCTGCTGCCGCTGTTAGCTTCCTTTTTGATCCGTTTTCTGAAATGGAAAAACAAGAGAAAAGAGGTTTTTGCAGACGCTAAGTTTCATGACAGTTTATTTGAAAAAAAATCTGGATTTACAAAGTTTTTTCCGGCATTATATCTGTTGGGAACCCTTTTTCTGATATTCTCTATTATTGATCTGCTGAAAGGATCGGAAGAAATAAAATCCAATCAGAAGCTTAATAATGTGATCTTTATGCTGGATGTTTCCAACTCTATGAATGCAGAAGATATTGATCCCAGCCGTCTGGATGAAGCCAAAAACCTGATGATCAACACCATGAAAAAAATGAAGAGTGATAGGATAGGGATCGTGATCTTTGCAGGAGAAGCAGTCTCTATTATGCCGCTGACAACAGATTACGGTTCTGCGGAAACTTATATTACCGCGATAGAAACCAATTCGATGAAAGCCCAGGGAACTGATTTTCTGAAAGGAATGAAAGCCGCCGCAGAAAAGTTTGGAAATGTAAGCAAAGGTTCCAGAAAAGTAGTTCTGATGAGTGATGGGGAAGATAATGAAGGAAACGATAATGCAGCCATCAGGCTGGCGAATAAAGAAGGGATCAGCATAACCTCGGTTGGAATAGGTACAGATGAAGGAGCTCCGGTTCCTGAATATGTTTATGGACAGCTGATGGGATATAAAACAGATATGGATGGTGCAACGGTGATCTCCAAAAGACAGACTGAGGCCCTTAAAAAAATGGCTGGATCTACAGGAGGAGAATACATTGACGGAAATAATGTGAATGAAGCACCTGACAGGATCATTGATGCATTAAGCAAAAAGGCTTCATTTTCAGAAACCATGGTTCAGTCACAGAATGCTGTTCATTATTATCAATATTTTCTTGCCGTATCTATTTTCTTTTTCTTTTTAATTTATATATTAAATCCGAAAAAGGATCTGAATGTATAGATTTCTTCGGCTTGTTTATCAAGATTTTAAATAAGCACTTTAACCCAATTTTAACAAATAGAGACCTGTTTATTAACATATAAAGAAATAATTTTGCAGAGGATGAATACTAAAATCTTATTTTTATCGTTAATTATTGCTTTCATGTTCCCAGGTGTTCTGTCCGGGCAGGATAGATACAAGACTTTAGTATATGAAGGAAACCAGAAATTCAATGGTAAAGACTATGACGGAGCCTCTTCCAAATACATGGAAGCGGTAAAGTCGGATGAAAAAGATTTTACAGCTCATTACAATTTGGGGAACGCATTGTATAAGAGTAAAAAATATGAAGAAGCCAAAGAAGAATTTGAAAAAGCTCAGAAACTTTCTCAAACTCTTCCTGATGCAGCAGCAGCTCTTCATAATCTTGGGAACACTTATATGCAGATGAACCAACCGGAAAAAGCGGCAGATTATTATAAACAGTCTCTGAAGCAGGATCCTTATAATGAAGCAACAAGAAAGAATTATGAAATTGCCAAGCTGAAAGAGAAAGAAAAACAGCAGCAGGAAAAAAATAAAAAGAGCAATTCCGGAAAAGGCGGCGGAAACGAACCTAGTAAAAGCAACGATCAGAAAGGGGATCAGAAAGATCAAAAACAGGATCAGGGAAGCGGACAACAAAATGAAGGGAAAAGCGATCAGGGAGATGCCCAAAAAAAGAAGCCTAATGAAGAAGGCAAAATACCAAAAGATCTGGAAAATGCCATATTAGATAAAGTAAACGAAAAGGAAAAAGAAACCGCCCGAAGAATACTAAATAAAGATTCTTATTCCATGCCTCAGAGCAATGAGAAAGACTGGTGATGCAGCATAGACTGATCTACATATTATTCATTCTTGTTTCCGTAATTTCTTACGGACAGGTAAACTTATCTTTGGAAACAGATAAAAGTGAGTACAGCGGAAAAGATATCGTAAATCTTACTATTATTCTCGAGATCAATGGAAGCGATATTGATCATCAGACCCGTTTTCAGCTTCCTGACCTTTCAAAATTTACGATGATCGGAAGCGGATCGGTAACCAATACCCTGGTTGATCCCGCTACCAATACCGTTATTACCCAGAAAATATCCAGAATCGCCCTTGAACCGAAGAAAAAAGGTAAAATCAAGATTGGTTCTGTATTGGTAACCCTCAATAATAAAATCTATAAAACAGAACCTTTTGACATCAATATCAAGGATATTGTTGATAAAAGATCTCTGGCTACCAATACTTCCGGTGATGTGTATCTGAATATGGAGATTGAAGACCGGGAGGTCTACCAGGATCAGCCTACCTTGGCTGTTCTGAGGGTGTATTCCAAAAATATGGATAACTTCAGGAAGGTGAAGAATATCCGCCTTCCTCAACAGGATAATATCAATGTACATCCTGTAAGCTTTGGGAAATCAGAAATTGACCCGTCCGGCTCCGGGAATATGGCTTCCCAGGTTCTGGCCGTATTTATGATATTCCCCAATGAAGCCGGTTATGTGGAAGTTCCATCGGTATCAGCTTCGGTGAATTCCTATGCAAAAAAGAATAAAATTGTTTCCAATAAAGTAAAATTGAATGTAAAGAAGCTTCCTGAGGGTTCACCTGAAGGTTTTAAAAATGCAGTAGGAAACTTTAAGGTAAGTGTTTACAATACTTCGAAAGATAAAATTGAAGTTGATAAACCTGTAAACGTTGTGGTGAAAGTTTCGGGAGAAGGAAATCTTCCGGATATGGATCTGCCTAAAATAATAACGTCTCCGGATTATGAATTCTTTACTCCTAAAATCACGTCTAAAGTGGTTCCCGGGTCTACAGGAATGAAAGGTGAGATTTTGGCAAATTATGTACTAATTCCTAAAAAACCGGGAGCAATTTCTGTAAAAACAGAACTCTTTGCCTTCTTTGATCCTGAGAGCCGTGAATACATAGAGATGGGGCAAAAATCTCTGGCACTTAACGCTTTTTCCCATGAGCAGATATTGGAATCACGTACTACCGTTGAAAAAGTAAATGAATATACCAATACCCTTCTGGAAACAGTGAATACTCCTGTATTAAAAACTACAACCCTTAAAGTTAAGGAAAAGCATAAATTTCACTGGAATATTCTTTTAACTAATATCGCGATTCTTGTAGGATTATTTATTGTCTATCTTTTGTTTAAGACTTGGCAAAAAAAACGCGCGTTAGTTAGAGAAACAGTATCTTCAAAACCTCTTGGTTCTGTGGCAGAAACAGAAAAAGAGATCAAAGAAATGCTGAAAACAGACATCAATGATTATTTCAGCTATCTGGAAAATCTTAAAGATAACGGAGAATATCCGAAATTCTTTGATACCCTTGAAGAAATGGATATAGAAGTAAGAAATCAGTATCCACAGGTTGATTCTAAAGACTTCATGGCATTTTTAGAGAATGAAAAAGGTTTATCTGTTGCAGAGGAATATAGAAATCTGATGCAAAGAATTGAGATGGAGAAATATTCTCCATTGAAATCATCAGAAGGAATGGAGGATCTTTTAAAAGCAGTTGTTAATTTGTATTCTAAAATTAACAAATAATCAATTTTTTTTCATATTTTTGCGAAATTTTTAATTACAAAAAGATGGAAATATTTAATGATTTTTCTATTAAAGAAATCTTTACCTGCTTTATGGTTCTTTTTGCCGTGATTGACATTATCGGCTCTGTTCCTATCGTGGTAAGCCTTCAGCAGAAGTTCGGTCAGATTGAAGCAGGAAAGGCCGCTATTACAGCCGGAGCAATTATGATTGTCTTTCTGTTTGTTGGAAATAAGATCCTTAAGCTTATCGGAGTAGATGTAAACTCGTTTGCCATAGCAGGTGCTTTTGTGATTTTTATCATTGCACTGGAAATGATTCTGGGAATTGAAATCAATAAAACGACAGAGGCCAAAGCCGCTTCCATCGTTCCTATCGCGTTTCCATTGGTAGCAGGGGCAGGAACACTAACGACAACTTTATCCCTCAGAGCTGAATTTCATGATATTAATATCATTTTAGGAATCGTTCTCAATACAATTTTCGTATATTTGGTGCTGAAATCAGCAAAGTGGCTGGAGAACAAAATGGGAGAGGCAACATTGTCTATTCTTCAGAAAGTTTTCGGAATCATCCTTTTGGCTATTTCAATAAAATTATTCACCGCAAACTTTGCCCAATTAGTGCAGAATTATATTAATTTTTAAGAATCATGCAGAAGTTTTATAAAGTATTTTTAGTAATATTTATCGTTTTCATTGCCATCAATGTTTATGCTATCGACTGGCAGACTGACATTTTATCTGAAGATAACCTGAAATTCGTATTTTCAATTGCATCCGCTGTGATTGGTCTTATCCTCTTATTTGTATTGGATACCTGGAGCAGAATCGGAGTAAAAAAATAATTAAGATTTATATCTGATATACAGCCTCTTCCTTATGGGAGAGTTTTTTTTTGATCAGGACGAGAAATTTCGGAGATAACAGATCAGATGTAAACTCTTTTTTCAATGAAGTAAGTTTAGAATAAGACCTTGTATTTCGAAAATAAACGAAGCGGCCTTGTTTGTCTTAAAAACACACCAATATTATTCATCTTTGTTGGACTCAGCAGTGTTATAATTGATGATCAATTTATATTTTTTTGTGAAAAATATGATGTTATTTGAGTCTTTTAAGTACTCCTTAGGAATACTCTGTTCATAGAATTTAATATATGATCTAAGGTAAGCTCCGTAGGAGCGACCTGATAATTAACCTCAGTTCAGGATAAGAATTTTTGATTTATAGAGCTTGGAAGCTGGGGATGGAAGAGGGAGGTTCTGAAGGGCATCAATAATAGATTGCCATCTTTTTTAGCTAATTTGATTTTACAGAGGTTTTCAGTATTTATAACCAAAAGTGACTTCCAGCCAGCCTCCTTCTTCCATCTTCCAACCTTTTATACTTAATCCCCTTAATCCGAACTCAGGTTAAATAGTTACTAGGTTTTTGAGAATAGCTTCAGATTTCAGTTCTGTCTCTTTCCATTCTTTTTCCGGGTTGCTTTGTGCGGTAATTCCGCCGCCTACAAATACATGTACAGAATCCTGATAAAGCCTTGCACATCGCAGATTCACGAAGTACATAATACTTTCTTCCGTTTCAATTCTTATAAATCCGGCATACAGTTCGCGTGGAAATTTTTCAAACTTCTGAATATTTCTTTTGCATACCTCTTTTGGAATTCCACAGACTGCAGGAGTAGGATGGAGTTCTGTAATAATAAAATCAAGTTCCTCCGGTTTTATTAGGGCCTTAAAATCTGTACGAAGATGCTTAATGTTTCCCGAAATATGATCATAGGTATCTGAGATCTCAATATTTTTAGCATAATTTTCAAGGACATTCCGGATGTATGAGGTAACAGGTTTCTGCTCTTCAATTTCTTTTTCTGACCACGCTTCAGATACAGGAAGCGTTCCGGCAAGGCTCATGGTCTCAAATTCACAGGTTGTTTTATTAAATTTTCCAAGGACTTCGGAGAAAGCTCCCATCCATGCATGTTCTCCGTCATTAAAAATATACCGGAATGCATTCGGATAAGAAGTACATAAGTTGTTAAAACTCTTTTTAAGATCAATTCTGCTAAAATTTCTGAAGATCTTCCTTCTGGAATAAACGAGTTTGGGAAGCTGCTCTTCTTTAATAACTTCAATGACACTGTGCAAAGTCTGCAGATATTCATCTTTTATCTCTGCATGAAAATGACTTTCATCTTTCAACAGGTCATCACTGGTAATTACGGCTTGTGAAAACTCTTCTGAAGCCTCAATGATGTTTCCTTTAAAATCAATCTGCCTCAACCTGTCAAAAGAATAAAAACTTATGGATTCTGTGTCTTGCTGAGGGTCGGTTGAATATAATTTTTCGTCGAAAGGAAATTTGAAATAAATCATGAGCTGTAGAAAGTTTTTAGAAATCACCACCCGGAAACAGAATAGGAAATTCCGAGGTTGATTTTCCTTTCAGCAAAGGTATTATTAGTCTTAAAAATGTCAAAATTAAACGAGCTGTTTTTTAACGAAATATTCCTCATCTTATATTCTTGGTATTCCAAAGAAACAAGAAATTTTTTCATGATCCGGTATTGCAGTCCTAGTGTATATCCAAAATTGATCTGATTACTCTTAAAATCATCGGGTTTATTAAGCACATTGTTTTCAGGAACCAGAAACTGCATTTTATAGCTGTTCCGGTTGGCCAGAAATCCGATGAACGGGCGGATGTTTTTCCATTCATAAAGGATTTTAAGCTGGGCAGCATATTCAAGATGTTTATTGTTGAATCTTTGAAAAAGCAGAGGCTGATGGTCTTTTGTAAAATAATAGCCGCTCAGCCAGGTATCTTCTTTAGTACCATCGAGATTAAAAGTAGAATTCCAGTAATACAGATGGGCAGAAAGGAGTAATGAAAATCTTTTATATATTGGTTTTGAAGCCCATATTCCGGCATTGAATCCGGATTGCGTTTTCTTTCCGGAAGAATCTATGGCCCAGGAGCTTCTTTTTATCCCTGTGCCTGCTTCAATTCCAAATTCTGTTCTTTTGGAGAAAGAGAAGGTAATTCCTTTTACCTCATCTTTGAAAGAAAAGAATTCCTCTGGCTGGGGCATTGTAATTTCCGGCAGATTCAAAGAAAGTCCTTTGGGCTGTATTTTTAAAGCTTTTTCTAAATAAATCGTATCACGTACAATGACTTTCTCATATACATATACCGTATCTTTCTTTTTCCGTTGGGCATTCAACGGATATAGGATGAAAAAAATGAGCAGGACTGCTATTTTTTGCAGAGGAATACAGAAACTTAATTTATCTTTCAACATATATAGTATCTCTCTGAATGATTTTTTTTACAACAATGACCTTTTCCTGTGCAGAATCTTTTGTACTCAATCTGGGTTCTTTTGATTTGATTGTATTGGCTTTTTCAACAGGCATTTCTTTTTTTTCTAATATTTGATTAGACTTCGTCTGTTCTCCGTTTTCTGAATATTCCTGACCAGAAAATCCTGTAACGGATTTATTCAGACTTACTGCTTTAATCTCTTTTTTGTCTGTTATAGATTCTGTATTGTTTTCAGTAACAATACTACTGTTGGAGAAATTATTTTTCTGAGGACGGAAAAACAGAATATAACTTAAGACCATAAGTACAGCAGAAGCAGCAATGATTTTTATTTTCCATTGATTGTTTGAATGGGAAGTAAAACTGAGATTTTGAATATTTATATTATCAGGAACGGTAAACGGTTGAGAAGGTGATACCGAAAAGCCGGTAAAACTATTTCTGAAAGTCTGTGCCCAGAGCAATCCGCCAAAACCAAGGAAAATAAGCAGCTGGGTGAGCTTTTTTTTGCTTTTGGGAGTGCCGGGTTTTAGGATAGTATTGAGAAGATAATTTTGTATTGATTTTTTGGCTCTTAAAAGGTGAGATTTTGAAGTATTAACAGGAATTCCCAGCATGTGTGAAATTTCTGAATGGGAATAATTTTCAATACAGTATAAATTAAAAACTGATTTATGATGAGAAGAAAGACTGTCAATAGAAGCCAGAAGCTCTTCACGCGTAAAATCATAAGCAAGAATATGAGATTTTTCTTCAATAGTGTTGTTCATGGCAAAAGATATTTCGGGAATTTCTGAAAGCTCTTCAGCAATGAAAGTTTCTTTGCTGTTTTTCCGGAGGTATTGTAAGGCATTATTAACAATAATTTTCTTTAACCAGGCAAAGATTGCTTTCTCATCTTTAAGCTGATGTTTTTTCTGCATTGCAGCGATAAAGCTGTCCTGAAGGATATCTTCTGCGGTAGAAAGATCCTGTATATACCTACGGCAAATCCCCAAAAGTTTTGGGGAATATGTGCTGTAGATTTTTTGCCAGTCACTGCTGTTATACATAATGGAAATATTTAATTCTGCACAACAAAGATGGAGCTAAAACTGCCGCCACTCGCTATACTTTGGGTCTCCACATCATTGATATATACTTTATAAGTCAAATTTGAACCATCCAGCCATCTGATCATATAAATGTTTTCATTCAGGGCTTTCATATCTGCTATGCCATGGAATGTAGACCAGTTTACAGATACTTCATTAGCGTTTTTATAATATTTTTTTAAGGCCATCCGATATACATCATTGTTATCTATTAGTATTTTATTGGATGAAGCATTGAATGCGTCGGGTACCGGAGTGAGATGAGTTTCTGTTCCCGTAAGTAAGTTTTTGTAAAAATTGTTTCCGGAAAGGTAAATGCTGGAAGTGTTGGATGATATTGCATTAGTCTGGTATCCGGTGGCAACGGGATAGAATGTTCCATTTTTGAAATAACCGAAATTAACGGTTCCGTTGATTTTCTGATGTCCCGAAACATATACCACAGACTGAAAAATGGTCATTGAATAATTGGAGTTATTATAAACCATTTCTCCCGGATCGTAGGAAACAATTGTTTTGGCTCCGTTTTTCCAATAGCAGAGCTGGTATCTTTGTGAGGGATTGACAGGGTTGGGATCTTCTACATACCCCAGTAAATAAACATCTCCGTCTTTCACATAAAATTCACGGATTCTTAATACAAGTGCAGCTGGAACCGCAAGATACTGCCTGATATCTGTCTTTATATTATCTTTCCAGAAGACATTATTTTCAAAAACGTACACATGGTTATTTTCCACGATGATTTTTGACGGAGTGATGTTGGTGCCATCTGCGAGGTTGGTTTTCTGCCCGTTTTTCCAGTAGCAGGCAGTATTGTTTTCTCTTCCGGCCACGTATACATCATATGAAACTGTTTTTTCTGACAGTTCCTGATCATCTTTAGCATCGCTGCAGGATACGAACAGGCTTAACACGAATAAGAAAGGAATAAATAATGTTTTCATAGTTCTTTTTTCTTATAAGATGCAGAAAATTAAAAAGGTTGCAGCAAGTATATAAAAAAAGACCCAATATTTTGAGTCTTTTATTTTTTATAGGAGTTGAAATTTATCTGTTGATAATATTGTTGGTCATCGTGGTATGATTGATGAGTGTTCCTTTTTCATCACGGATCTCAATTTCAGAGACATGCATGGTTTTTCCTTTTCTGATGAATCTGGCTACAGCTGTTACCATTCCGTCTTTTTTACTTCTTAAATGATTGGAATTGATATTGGTACCTACACCATAATATTTTTCACCGTCAATGAAAAGATTAGACAGGCTTGACCCCATTGTTTCTGCCAGAACACAGCTTGCGCCTCCATGCAAAATTCCAAATGGCTGATGAACTTTTGGCTGAACAGGCATCGTGGCTGTAAGGGTTTCATTTTCCAGATCAATATCAATGAATTTTATTTCCACATTTTTGGCTAAAGTAACTTCTCCGCCCCAGCTGTTTAGAAATGCTAATATCTCTTCTTTCGTTTTATCTTTAGTATACATGTCAATATTTGTTAACTTCTAACTTTTAGTTTCTTCCTGCCCGCTTCCCATAATATCAGGATTCCAGTTGGCCTGTATTTTCGGTACAATGTCATTTTTAACGTAATAATCCTGAATCTCCTGCATAATCTCTGCAAAAGGAACAGAGGCTATTCTTTCGTAAGGAATGGTGTACCCCAAATAGACAATATTTCTTTTAAAGTCGCCGGCAGCCAAAACAATAGGAACTTTAGCAGCTAACGCCATGTGGTAGAATCCTTTTCTCCATTTCGGAACCCAGCTTCGGGTGCCTTCAGGGGTAATGACAAGACTGAAATCTTCTTTTTCAAATTGTTTGGCAACGAAATTGACGAGGTCATTTTTCTGACTTCTGTCGATCCCGATTCCGCCCAATCCTTTTACGACACTTCCGTACCATGCTTTGGTGTGAGCGTCTTTAATGATGATTTTCAACGGTTTTTCTAAAGACCAATAGGCAAGATTTCCCAGCAGATATTCCATATTATGGGTGTGGGGAGCCACTACCAGAATACATCTGTTCAGACTGTTGACATCGCCCTGAAGGACAACTTTCCAGCCCAGGATCTTAAGCATTAATTTACCTATCAGTTTTTTCATAAATCGTTGGATTAAAAACAAAAAAGTATAACCAAAGTGGTTATACTTTACAAATATATTGAAATATTATCGCTCTTAAAACAAACCGCTGATGAAATCTACGATTTTTATTACAATTTCTAGTGCTACTTGTACCATGGTTAGGGTATTTTTTTAATTGATTTGGTTAATTATTTTAACTACACGAATTTATAACTTTTTTTTAACATAGCGAACTAAATATTTATCTTTTTTTCTCTTTCTGAGAGAAGAAGAGTGTGAATTTCAAACGGTTGCTCTTCCTTCACACCTTCTGCACTCTCTGAAGTTAATTATTTAGTTTGTATGGAAATTTCATTTTTTCCGTCTTTGATCTTGATGTCTACATCTTTATTCATTTTTTTGATGCTGGACTTCATAGAATCGATTACCTGGTCAGCCTGAGAGCTTGGAACTTTTTTTCCGTTGATGATGACGCTGTCTTTATCATCGGAATTGTATTCAATGGTAGAGCCGTTCACAGAGATCTTATTCTTTTCGATTCTGATTTTTCCGTGCTCATCTTTGTCCTGATCATCATCATTAATACCGTCTCCGTTCAGATCTCCATCGAAATCAATTCTGTCATTTTTCACCGGAATCACTACTGCATTCTGAGGAATTACCAATTCATAATTTACTCTGTAATTTCTGAATCTGTGCTCGTAAGGATACTTGATGTAGTTTGGAAGGATTATTTTGTTATCCACTACTTCTACAGGTACCGTCACCTGAACAGGAACGTTATAGCCGCTTCCTTCTTTTTTGATGATCAGGTATGGTGTTTTAATATCCGGTTTTCTTGTTACTTCTACATAGATATAGTCTTCTTCATATACCGTTCTCTTGTCAGAATAAATATCATCATCATAGGCTTTGAAGCTTTGAGGGATGCTTACCTGTTTTACATCTACATATAAAGTATCTGATGTTGTATTGATCGCGATATTTTCAGTGTCTTCCTTGCTTCCTTTATAGATCAGGTTTTTCTTAGCCATGCTTACTCCGAAATAGGATCCCAGTCCCAGAAGTAAAAGGAATATACCTCCCAATACCCATCCTATATTTCTCAGTTTTGTTTTTGGAGAAAATATCTTGATGCTTAATAAGCTGAAGATGATGGCCGGGATTAAACTTCCTAATACCATGATCGCAACCAGGATTTTATCAAGTCCGTTTTCACCCATGTAAAACTCCATTTTATTGGCTCCAGGGAAATCTGCACCTGTTCCGAAAAGTCCGAAGACTACGAAGATTCCTATGATGCTGCTTACCGCCATCAGAACGAAGATACCTCCTACGATATATTTCAGTACATTCCAGATTCCGCTCCCGGCATTGTTGATGTAAGGTTTGGTCTCGTTGTACATTTCTCCGACCCTCTGAGTAGATTCATTGGCAAACTGTACCAATTTATTAGACTCATTCTTAAGATTGTCGAAGTTCATAGGCTTTCCCTTCATTTTCAGGAAATCTGCTGCTGTTTCAGCTTTTGGAAGTACAATCCAAAGAATAACATAAAGAAGTCCGATCAGAGAAGAAGAGATGGCTGCTGTAAAGATCCCCAGTACAAAGATTCCTAACCAGATAGCTCTCATTGCCGTAATGTCCATTCCTACATAGTGGGCAAGACCTGCGCAAACTCCTGCAATCTTTTGTCTTTCAGGATCACGGAATAACTGCTTTTTATCAGTATATTCAGTTCCTGACTGATAGGTTTTTTTGGTGCTCTTTTCAGAATAGTAAGCTTCTTCCTGCTCTTCAATTTTTTCTGGGCTCCCGATCTGTGCGATTACCTTTTCTACATCGGTATCGTTGATCACTTCACGTTTTCCAAGAGAATCTCTGAAAATTTCCACCATTCTGATTTCTATGTCATGCATTACCTCATCCGCTTCTGAAGCATCCAGTGAGCTTCTCAGTGCATTCAGGTAATCGCTTAGCTTTATATATGCGTGTTCTTCTATGGTAAAAGAAAAACCTGCGAGTCCTATTGAGAGTGTCTTGTTCATAGCTTTGTTTTTTAATTTTTTTGAGTGATATGGTTTACTGAAGTGGTCAACTCATTCCATGTATTCTGAAGTTCATCCAGGAAAAGCTTTCCTTTTTCGGTGATCTGATAATATTTTCTTGGCGGTCCTCCTGTAGATTCTTCCCATCTGTAGGATAAGAACTCACCATTTTTAAGTCTTGTAAGGAGAGGGTAGAGGGTTCCTTCCACTACATCCAGTTTTCCTTTTTTTAGCTCATCTATAAGGTCGGAAACATACATTTCGCGGTGATTGATGAGACTTAAAATACAGAATTCCAGAATTCCTTTTCGCATCTGCGCTTTGGTATTTTCGGTATTCATCTTTAATAAGTTTTGTTAATTAGTTATATAGTTTCAGAATAAAAGCCTAGCTAGATGATTCTATTCTGATTTTACATTACAAAGATATGTAATTAAAATGGTATTATGCAATACAAAGTAGTGAAATTTTTTAAATAAATATTTTAAGTAATTGATAATCAGTTTAATAATTTTTAATCGATAATTTTGTTAAAATTAAATTAGGTTAAAATACGATCCAGAAATGTCAAAATAGGCTAATGATTTGTATTTTTGTTTGATGCTTTTTTAGTGTAAATACCTTTATCCAAATGACAAATATTTATTTTATTTACCGTTTATTGTCTCCTTTAGCGCTGCTGGGGCCTTTATGTTTCGGACAGCATCACTTTGAAATCAAGGATGCCTCCCCAAAATACAATGCCGAAATTATGGTAGAAGAATGCGTGGATGATGGATGCAGAGGGAAAGGGACTGTGATCTTATTTGATAAAAACGGAAATAAAAAACAGTCGTTTCAGTCACCAGACCTTAGATTTTATTTTAAGGAGAACTTTAAACCTTTCAAAGGTATCATGACGATTACCCATGAAATGCTGCGTGATGAACCTTTATATTTTGGTGATTTCAATTTTGACGGAACAGAAGATGTAGCGGTGAGAAATGGCAGCGGAGGAAATTACGGAAGCCCTTCGTATGATGTTTATGTTTTTAACTCAACAAAAATGCAGTTCGTACCCAGTGCAGAACTTACAGAATTGGCAAGCGGATACCAGGGAATGTTTGGAGTGGATGAAAAGAACAAAAGGTTGAGCACCTTTGCCAGATCCGGTCCTGTTTATTATACTTACGAATATGAAGTAGTTCCCAGAAAAGGAATTGTATTGGTCTATGAAAAGATCGAGGACCACACTCATGAAGTCGTAAAAATTACCGTAAAAAAGAAAGTGAACAATAAATGGATAGTGAAAAAAACTACCGAATAAAATGATAATTATAAAGTAAGATGAAAATACAGAAGGAGATTGATTTTATCCTGGCAGTAGATGCCCTGAAAAATGTACAGAGAAGAAATTATAACGCAGACGATTCCAGAAGAGAAAATACAGCTGAACACTCATGGCAGATTATTATTCTGGCGCAGATCCTGTATCCCTATGCGAAAAACCGTACCGGTATAGATCTGTTGAGAGTGATCAGAATGCTTTCTATTCATGATCTGGTGGAAATTGAAGCCGGAGACACTTTCCTTTTTGACGAACAGGCCATGGTAGGGAAATTTGAAAGAGAAAAAATTTCAGCACAGAAGATTTTTGGTATTCTGGATGAGCCATTGCGTACAGAGTTTTTTAACCTGTGGCTTGAATTTGAAGAAGAAAAAACTCCGGATGCCATATTTGCCTGCTCTATAGACCGGATTATGCCTTTTATTCTGAATTCTCATACCTCAGGAAAAAGCTGGACAGAAGCTGGTGTGACAGAAAAGCAAATCAGAAACATGCTGGAAACAGCTATTACCAGAGCCTCAGATGAAATGGGTGAGGCTTTTGAACTCCTGTTAAGCAGAAGTCTGGAAACAGAAAAGGTTCTAAAATAACCCTGTTTTTCTATAAAAAATGATAGCACTGTTCAGAATTGAGCAGTGCTTTTTTTATTGGGTAAGAGAATTTAATGTATAATACAAATCAATCTCAGTTTTATTGTTGATTTGGTGAATTATTTGATTTTTTTAATTCCGTATATGTTTAATATTCGTACATTTAGGTAAAATATTTATAAAAAGGATTATTATGAAGAAAAAATTACTATTTATTAGTTTGTTGGTTGCAAGTCTTTCTTATTCGCAGGTAACAATAGGTTCAGGAACGAGAGTTGATTCCAACGTAGGCTTATCAGCTCCTATATCGATTTATTATGGATACAGTTTGTCTCAGCAGCTTTATCTAGCCAGTGAGATCGGAGGTCCGATGATGATTCAGCAATTAAAATTCTATACAAAAACGGCTCCGTCTGCATTGAATAATACAGGAGAAATAGAGGTCTGGATCGGTCACACCGCTTTGAATGGATTCCAGAATACCGTAAGCACCACCGGAGCAGGATGGATTCCTATAGCACAGCAGCAAAAATCACTTACAAGCGGAAGTGTTTCCATCAATGGAAATGAAATTACACTTATTTTAGATACCCCATTTTCCTACAATGGTACAGATAATCTTGTGATTACGGTGGATGAGAATCTGCCAGGAGATGACGGATCAAATTATCCCTTCTACCAGACTGCCGATTATACCGAGGATATGACACTCATCAACAGGAATGATGATGACAATCCTGATCCTGCCAACCCTCCGATGAACTATACAGGACCGTCTTCTACCTCCACAACCCAGGCACAGTCTAAAAAGTACAAGCCTATTCTTACGCTGATTGGTCAGAATTTAGGAGTAGCAGAAGTAAAAACAATCGGAGATGCAGAAGTTTCTCCTAATCCTGCTTCTGATTTTGTTACAATCACAAGCAAACGTTCTGTGAATTCTGTGGATATATTAGATCTAAACGGAAGAAGAATGAACAACTCAGGATTAATGGACAATAAAATAGATGTGAGTAACCTGTCTTCCGGAATTTACTTTCTGAGAATCAATTTTAAAGACGGATTGAGCACAACTAAAAAAATAGTCAAAAAATAACGACAGTTGTTTTTTTGTATTTTAATAGAGAGTTTCGGGCGGCCGGAGGCCGCCCGAAACTTTTTCCTCAAAATTTATAATCTCTTCTACTTAAGAAATCCCTTGTAACGATTCAACTATTTTAAAGTCTAATTAAAATAAAAATGGATTTTGATTTAAGTTCTATAAGGAAATATTATCTGTTTAAAAGCCATGATAATAGAGTATTTCAGAATATTCCGGATGAAACGGCTGAAGATTTAAATCTTGATTTCCTCTTTTTTAAACTGGATCAGACAAAATCCAAAATAGGGAGGCAGTATTTTTACTCCAAACTGAGGATCATCCCTCAAAATAAAGATCCTTTCTTTGACCATTACATGGACTACTGCAGTGAAAATAAAACGGATATTATTGAGAAAGAACTCGAAAAACTGAATAAATTTCATGATTATGAAATCATTGATCTGATTGAAAACAGAATTTTTATTAATCAGAAATACCTTAATTACGCAAAACTTTCACTCACCTTACTCTGTATTATCCTGGTCTGCGGTATTTTTGTGAAGCCTGTTCTCGGATTTATTGTTCCCTTGTTTTTAGTCAATGCTTATTTTCATTATGCCAATAAAAGCTATGTGGAATATTACAATGCGATTATTTCCAGATTATATACTGCCATTATAGTAGCGAAAAATATAAGCAAAACAAAGGCTCTGGCGGAAGAATATAAGACCATTGATCTCAAAAGATTAGTGCGGGTCATATGGTCGGCAAATGCAGCACAACAATTGGCGAAAAATGAGTTTCTGATCGTTTTCTGGTTATTACTGGAAATTGCCAGGATCACCTGCAATCTTGAGATTTTCGGATTCAGCAGGAACGTAAATATTCTGAATGCTTCCAAAGACAATCTGCTGAAAATTTATGAATATATCGGTAAAATCGATACTGCTGTAACCCTCTCTGAAATTAAGCATCAATATACGGTTTGCAGACCGGTTTTCAGTGAAAAGAAAGAAATAAAGGCAGAGAAAATTTATCATCCTCTGATTGATGACTGTGTGAAAAATGATCTGCATATTTCAGATTCCGGTATTGTTCTTACGGGATCAAATATGTCCGGTAAAACAACCTTTATGAGAAGCCTGGCTGTTAATGCACTGATGGCTCAGCTATTCGGATTTTGCTTTGCAGATGCTTATGAAGCTCCTTTCATGAAGATCTTAACCTCAATTTCAATTAAAGACGACATTAATGAAAACAAAAGTTATTATCTGGAAGAAGTATTAAGAATCAAAGATTTCTTTAATGAAAAAGAAGGTTTTAATCTGATCCTGATTGATGAAATTTTTAAAGGTACGGGAACCAAAGAAAGAATAGCCATAAGTAAAGCTGTTTTAAAAGCCATGAACTCTGAGCGAAACTTAATCTGCATTACCACCCATGATCTGGAAATAGCCCATTTCCTGGAAAAAAATAATTATGCCTTGTACTATTTTTCGGAAGAAATACAGGAAGATAAACTGAGGTTTACTTATCAGCTGAACCAGGGAGTCAATCAAAAACCAAATGCCATAAGAATTTTGAAAATGTACGGGTACCCCGAAGAACTCATCAAAGAGTCCTATACCTATCTTGAATAATTATGGCAATGGAATGCTTTTATAGAATACGGATCGGTTTCTTGAATTCATCGATCGCTACAAAAGTGAAATCACCAACAATTGCTCTTTCTCTTTCGTAAGAATACATCTGTTCCGTGTAGATTTCTACATTCACCTTCATACTGGTCTTTCCGACGTAAGATACTTTTCCGATCAGTTCTACAATCGTACCGGCAGGAATAGGCTTTTTAAAATCAATTTTGTCGCTGCTTACCGTGACCACTCTTTTACGGGCAAAACGGGTTGCCGTAATAAAAGCTACCTCATCCATCAGCTGCATGGCCGTACCTCCGAAAAGAGTATCATAATGATTCGTAGTGTTGGGGAAAACCGCTTTAAAAATCCTGGTTTCGGATGCTTCAATTCTTTCTTCTGTAGTCATATTTCATTATTAATTAAAGCGAGATGAAATAAATTAAAACAACAGAACAATAACAGGAATCATAGGAATTCCTGAAACAATTCATCGGATCAATAAACTTCAAATCGCGAAAGTTTTTTGTTTAAAGAAAAGGCAGGTCTCCTGACTTGTAACATCTTTTATCTCCTTCCCGTGCCCTGCACAGTGGATCTTTTGATAAAAAATTCAGTTACTTACAGTTGCGCGACAGTCCGTGATTTCCACACGGTTCCCTTTTAATCTGCGTAAAGCAGAACCAGTTTCTATGATGAATAAGTACAAAACTTTTTCAGTTGCAAAAATAAGGATAATACAGAGAAAAACAGCAATTATTCCGGATTATTATAAATGATCTGGCTCATTACCCTTCCTTCCTTGATCGTCCAGAGGGTAGTATACCTGTTTTCACCGGATCCGTTAATCATGTAGAGATAGATATGGTCGTTATCAAGAGCGGTTACACCAATATTGTTGAAATCCATGGTAGGTTGGAACATATTTTTAATCGCTTCACGAACAAAAACAGAACCTCTTCCCGGCTGCTGTACTCTGATTGATTTGATTTCAGTCATTCCTTCTGGAATTTCATTTTTGATACCCCACGGCTTTACTTTATCAATGGTAAGAATTTTTCCGTCAGCATCTTTTTCCTGCTTACGATAGCTTGCGTTGGAAGGATATACATCAATCACCACTTTGGTTCTTTGAGAGGTAGGGATCTTAGGATTGCTGTTGTCTGTGAAAATTAAAGATTTCCCGTTTTTAGATTTGGTAGGGGTAAAAGCAGGAAGCTGATCAACAAAAGAAATACGTCCTTTGTTTACCATTCCTTCTTTGTCAAGGGTTTCATACCTTACAAAAGGTTTATCATCATCTTGTTTTTCAGGATATTTAATCCAGATCCATTCCGTTTCTCCCGGAGCCGGTTTTACATAAACAAACACGTCCCCTTTACGCATACGGATCTTATCTACAATCTTTCTGTAATCCTCTTTGTGTACACGTACATTGGCATAACCTTCCTCAGCTTTTACAACACCGAAAGGAACTTTATTCTGCCCTTTAACAAATGCTAAAGAAAAAATACTGAAAGCGGAGAGATACAATGCCTTGTTTACAGAAATCATGATGAAATTTTTTTGACCCTCAAATATATAAATTAAAAACTTTTCGGAAGATAATTAAATTGTTTCAGTTCTTCAAAATCTTTGATTTTTCTCAAATAGGTTTGGGCGAGAAAGTAAATATCATCAGCCATCCTGAATAGAGGTTCATAATTGTGATCAGAAATAATAATGCCTTTATAGGCTGACTGCCTTTTGATGATTCTTTCCATTTCATCACAGAATTTAGGAGAAATCCCGCTGAAAGGTTCATCCAGCAAAATAAAATCAGCTTCAGAATAGAGGATAAGTAGTGTTTCTACGATTCTTTTTTCTCCCCCGGAAAGATCCCTGGTTGTCTCCTCTAAAAAGGGTTTCATCATATTAAGATGATAAAGTTTTTCCCTATTTTCTTCATTACAGAACAGTGAAATTAAGTTTTTTATCCTGATATTTTTCGGAAGGAAAAAAGTACGCTGAGGCAGGTAAGCAATTCTGCTTTTCCGGTCAGACAGGGTTTTGAGAATGGTGTCATTATATTTAATAAACTGGGTATCACCTTTTATTGTTCCGAACATGATCTGGAGCAGCGTAGACTTTCCTCCGCCCGCCGGGCCGATAATTCCTGAGATTTTCCCGGTTTCACAGCTTAGAAAAACATCCTGAAGAATTTTTTTGGTACCGAAAGATTGGGTTATACTGTCTGCATGAAGCCTGTTTACCATAATCCTGAGAGCATTTTTACAATTAAACTTAATGATAAAGTGAAGACCCAGAGGAATATTCTTGAAAATCCAAAGTTCGCATAAAAGAAATATTCACCTTTTAACCTTATTTCATAGATGAAAAAATGAAGCAGGGGAAGAATCAATAGAAAACATAGTCCGAAATTTCCAATGCTGAATCCACTTAAAAAACAAACCAGCAGAGAAAATAATACCGCCGGAAACAGAAGTTTGTAATAAAAGATCCAGAGAACCCTGATGTTTTTATCCATATTTCAAAAATACAAAGAAAAGTGTCTGTATATAACCATAATATAGGACCCATGCTTTAAAAAATGTAAAAATATTTGATTTTTTAGTGTAATTTTAAGGTGAAAATTCAATAACCATTGACTATGAGAAAAAAACTACTTTTTATGCTCCTGCTTTCTACAGGAACAATGCTGCTTCAGGCCGCAAAAATTACCGGAAAAGATATTTTCGTAAACAGCTTCAAAACACCTGTTAATGTTATGGTATCTAATATCGGAGCAACCTCAGCAGATGTCACCTGGGATCCGGTACCTGGCGCGACCAGTTATAACGTGAGATTCAGACCTGTAGGTAACTCTGTATGGGTAATGGCGGTAGTCACTTCCGGAGCTGCTGCTTATCAGATTACCTCTCTTACCCCCTGTACGGCCTACGAAGTTCAGGTTGCTGATGGAAATACCCCTTTTTCAGCTTCTGTATTTTTTTATACAGGGCTTAATTACTGTTCCACAGGATCTACAGATTCAAGTATTATGCATATCTCTAATGTTACAGTCATTCCTTACGGAGGAGTGCCCCAGATGAACAGTTCTTCCGGACCTTCCCAATATACTGATTACCGATATGATTCGTCAAGAAGAGTACAGCTGTCTGTTGGAAGCCCTGTCAATACCCTTGCAGTAGCCTTGGGTTGGACAGCTCCGCAAAGTACAGTAAATGTAACAGCCTGGATAGATTTTAATGCCAATGGAGTTTTTGAAGCCTCTGAAAAAGTGATGACACAGTCTGCTAACTCTTCAACTCCTGCCGTTTCTTCATTTGCGGTTCCTTCTTTGGCTGCAATTACACAATGTGGAGTAACAATGAGAGTGATGGTCAGCCTGACACAGCCTTCAAACGCTTGCGGAACATTCACTTACGGAGAGGTGGAAGATTACGGAGTAAATTTAACCAATACTTCACTGTCTGTCAATGAAAACGTAAAGTCAAATGAATTGAATATGTATCCTAACCCGGCTTCAGACATTCTGAATATCGATGGATTGTCTTCAGATAATGCATCATATGAAATTTATACGGCAACAGGACAAAAAGCAGCTGAAGGGAAAGTCTCAGGAAATACAATTACAATCAGCCGGCTTACAAAAGGAGTCTATTTCCTGCAATTAAAAGACAAAGATCATACAACCCGCCTGAAATTTATAAAGAAATAAGATTTTGTTTAAATTGAAGAATTTTATTTTTAACCCTTAAATTTCTTTAAGGTTTTTAGAATTAAGCCGGGTTTCACGTTAAGATCTTTAGCTTATAAAAAAAATGATTTTTTCTTTAATTCATCTTAACTCTTAAAATCAGCAGTTTCAAAAATGATCTTTGCTTTAGGAAAAATACAAAGAATGTGAATTAAACAACGATTTGAATGTAATACAAAAAATCAAATTTAGGAATTTATCACATACTCTTAACAGAACCCTAATGGTTTAAAAAATAAAAACAGCACTGAAATTCAGTGCTGTTCTTTATCTTGGCAAGGATTCTCCTCATTAAATTCTTTCCAGTTCCTCTGAATCAATCGTGGTTTTAAAAGTTCCGTAGTTTACGATTACTTTATTTCTGGAAATTTTCTCAATCGTTCCTACACTGGTACTTCCAGTGATTCGTACACGCTGTCCTACTTTCAGCCAGATGGCACGGTCGCTTTTACGTTGTTCCTCAAGCTTTTCATTAGTTTCAGCAATCTTTTCGATAACCTCTTCCTTTTTAAGCTGCTGGGTGATCTTTCTTTTCACAACCTGTAAACGCTTTGATTCATCTTTATCTGCTCCAATCTTTCTGAATTTCTCCTGTTCCAGCAATTTAACGAAATCTTTCACCACGTCTTTTCTGGATTTTCCTTTCGTATAGCTGTCGATGAAAGTTTCAATCTTATTTCCAAACTGAAGCTTGCGGTGTTCCTCTTCATACAGTTTCTGGAAATTGAACAGTTTCTGCTGTAGCTGGTCGTTCAGCTTCTGAAGGTTGTCCCGTTTATCTTCAACAGATTCTTTTCTTTCAGCAAGATCAGACTTCAGTTTTTCAACCTCAAACTTTTCCTGCTGCAGTTTTACAATCGTTTTATCCAGGTTAACGATATCATGCTCTACCTTTTTCTTGGCAGCATGAATGATAAATCTTGGAATTCTGTTCTTCTCTGCCACTTCAAAAGTAAAGGAGCTTCCTGCCTGTCCCACTTCCAGCTTATACATCGGTTCCAGTGTTTCTTCATTGAAAAGCATGGCAGCATTTTGAGCATTCGGAAGCTGTTCAATCACCAGTTTGATATTCGTATAGTGCGTGGTAATAATAGCGAAACTCTTCTTGTCGTAGAAATATTCCATGAAACTTTCAGCCAGCGCTCCTCCCAATTCAGGATCCGAACCTGTTCCGAATTCATCAATAAGAAGCAGGGTTTCTGCATCCGCTTCACGAATGATTCCTGACATCTTTTTCAGTCTGGAAGAATAGGTAGACAGATGATTTTCGATGGATTGATTATCCCCGATATCCGTCATGATCTTATCAAAGAAAAACATTTCTGATCTCGGATGTACCGGAACAAGAATACCACTCTGAATCATTAGCTGAAGCAGCCCCACTGTTTTCAGGGTAATTGATTTCCCCCCGGCATTCGGTCCTGAGATACAGATGATTCGGTTATGTTCAGTAAGGGCAAGGGTCTGAGGATGGATCGTCTTTTTTTCCTGTTTATTTCTCAGCCACAATAAAGGATGGTAAGCATCTTTCAGCCTTAACGTTTTATGGCGGTTAATCTTCGGAAGAATTCCGTTCACCAGTTCACCAAACTTGGCTTTAGCTCTCGTAAGGTCAAGATCAAAAATATACATCTGATATCTCCAGAGCTGAGGCTGGAATTCCGCCAGTTCTGCAGTAAGTTTTCTAAGGATCTTGTCAATTTCCTTTTTCTCTTCCTCTTCGTTTTCGCGCAGCTTGAAATAATGTTTCACAACACTGTCCGGCTGGATATACGTAATGGATCCCGTTTTTGAAATTCCCAGAACTCTTCCCGGAACCCTTTTCTTAAATCCGGACTTTACTGCTAAAACCCTTTGATCTTCAATAATACTTTCGCGGATGTCATCCAGAAATTCACTCTGCCCGTAATTGAACAGGGCCCGGTTGAAATTTTCCTGAATTGCTTTTTTAGCATGCTGGATTTCCGTTCTCAGTTCCTTTAAAATAGGAGAGGCTTCACTTTTCACTTCCCCAAAACGGTTAAAGACCTTATCTACCTTATCAATGATCTCTTTTCTGAACTCCAGAACAGAAGCTTCCTCCATTAAATTAGGGAAGGTTTCGGGCATTGTCGGGAAAAACTTCTGTAGTTTTCCGATCTGTTCCGTGATGGTTTTTATTTTGATGAAAGCACTGTTTTCCAGGCGATAATTCTCGATCAGCATGAGCTTCAGCTCACTTTCAATATCTTCATATTCATCGAACGGAATTGCATTTGAACTTTCAAAACTCGAAAGATATTCCGACGTTTTTTTCAATGAAAGTTCCGCCTCGTCAATTTCCATCGGACGAAGTTGAAGAATTTTTTCTCTCGTTTTCGGAGAATACGCAAATGGAGAGATTTCCGCGAGCAATTGCGGA
The DNA here is from genome assembly GCF_009602705.1 of Chryseobacterium vaccae. Taxonomy (NCBI): domain Bacteria; kingdom Pseudomonadati; phylum Bacteroidota; class Flavobacteriia; order Flavobacteriales; family Weeksellaceae; genus Chryseobacterium; species Chryseobacterium vaccae. Next base: position 4,803,287 of record NZ_VSWH01000001.1, read on the forward strand.
AACTCTAATTCGTTTAAATCTTCTTTATCTATATACACACTGCAAATTTAGTGAGAAATTTAAAAAATTTGATTACTTTTATTTATACATCTTTATATTGCCTCAATTATGAAAAGAACTCTGTTTTTCCTGTTTTTATTTTTCTTTGCTGTAAGCTGTAAAAAATCAACTGTAAAAAAATTTTTTGAATATGATGAAATTGATTATTACCATAGCGGTATTCAGCAATTAACGCCAGATGGATTGTCAAATGGATTGCTGTCAGGAAATACACCGGAGAACCTGAGGGATATGAAATTTCTGAATGATATGGACAAAATTGGTTTTAAAAAATTTATTATTAATCCATCAGATTTTGATGAAATCAATGAAGTTTTTAGAGAAAAAACTACCTCTGATAACATTTATTCGAAATGTACCCCTATTTACAGAGATGTGTTAATCTTTAAAAAAGAGGGAAAAATAAGCGGGATAGCCAAAATATGTTTTAGCTGTAACCAGAATATGATCATCGGAACAAAAGCCTCAACGGATAATTTTGGACAGAAAGGTGATTATGACAGACTTGAAAAGACTTTAGCAAAAGTCAGAGATCTTCATTAATTGAAGATCTTGGAAAAAATTTAATCATATAGCTAAAAATTTAGATCAGAATTAATGAAACTGGAAACTGAAAGATTACAATTAAAAGAAATCAACGAAAGCTGCGTTGAAGATATTTTGAAAATCCGAAGCAACGAAATCACCAATCAATTTGTTCAGAGAAATTCTCCGAAAAATAATTATGATGCCCTGCAGTTTATTTTAACCATTAAAGAGAGAACTCAAAACAATCAGACATTTTATAGGGGGATTTCTCTAAAAGATCAACCGAATCTGATCGGAACAATTTGTCTCTGGAATTTTTCTGAAGACAGAACTGTGGCAGAAGTCGGTTATGAATTATTACCGGAATATCACAGGCAGGGAATCATGTCGGAAGCATTGAAAGCCGTTTTAAATGTTGCTTTTAATGACCTGCATTTTCAGGAAATTCTGGCAATGACCAATAAGCATAATGAAAATTCGAAAGGCCTTCTTGTAAAACATGGCTTTACTTTAATGGAAGGCAGAATAGATGAAGGACTTCCTCACAACCTTGTTTTTAGTCTGAGAAATTAAATGATGTAAACACTGCATTCTATGATTTATTCAAAAATTTGATATTGCCTGTTTTTTAATTTATATTTGAACTTTTATCAGATAAACCATGAAGAAGTTTTTAACCGTTATTGTTATTTTGGTACTTGTTTTCTTTGTTGTCCTGCAGGTTTTATGTGGTATAACAAAAATAATATCATGAGCAATCAGGCCGTTTTCAAAGTTTATTTGGATGTAAAAGATGAAGATATGGATGAATATTTCGGAGTGGAAAAAGGAACCTATGACAAAGATAAACATGTGATTGTCTGTGATCTTCCTGTAAATGCCGCTGCATTTAAACCGCACAGCCAGATTGTTAACCGTAATATTGCCGAGATCAGCTGTGATGAAAAATATAATCCGGAGATACACGATAAATACGATCAGACTGAACTTGCCGATGGCGGGAGCATGACCCTGATGATTCTTGATAACAATTCACCTGTTCCTGTGCAGATGGTGAATAAAAACCTGGGAGGATCAAGTATTGTAGCAAAAAGACAGGTCTATTTCGACTACGGAAAAGGAATAATCAATCATATCATTTTAGCAAAGGACAAAGTATACGATTATTGTAATAAATAATAAAATAAAATTGATAACCGCCCGCCAATTTTCAAATTAACTCATTTTCAAATTCACAAATTCCCCACATGACCTGGACAGAAGTTTTAGCCCCGATAAAAAATACAGAATATTTTAAAACCCTTTGGGAAAAAGTAAAACAGGAATATGCCGCCACAAAGGTATTTCCACCGAAAGATCAGATTTTCAGAGCACTGGAAATCACTCCTTTTGATGATGTTGAAGTGGTCATTATCGGGCAGGATCCTTATCATAATGATTATCAGGCCAATGGTCTGTGTTTTTCTGTTTCTGAACAGGTAACGGCACCGCCATCCCTTAAAAATATTTTCATCGAATTGAAAGATGACCTTGGAGTGGTGAGAACATCTAAAGAACTGGACGATTGGGGCAAACAGGGAGTTCTTCTTCTGAATGCCACTTTAACGGTTCGAGCCCATACTCCGAACTCTCATAAAGATCTGGGATGGGAAAAGTTCACCGATTTTGTGATCAAAGAGATCTCAGACAAAAAAGAAAATGTGGTCTTTGTACTCTGGGGTGCTTTTGCACAAAAAAAAGCCGAACTTATTGATCCGGCTAAGCATTTTATTTTAAAATCGGCGCATCCGTCACCGTTTTCTGTTCACAGAGGATTTTTTGGAAGCAAACCCTTTTCAAAAATCAACGAATATCTGGTGTCAAAAGGAAAGAAGCCTATTTCTTGGTAGGCACTGAAGTTTCGTCTGCTTTTTTAATACTGATGCCGATCCTGTATTTTCCGGAAAGAGCCCTGGCTCCATCCTGAGATTTAGGATATGGCGTTACCTCTTCAAGCGTAATCACATATCCGTTGAATACTTCCGACTGATGATAATTTTTCCCCGGATGATTTAAAGTGGCCAGATTCAGAACCATAGGTCTGGAAGTAGTTAGCATTGCTTCCACCTGTGCTACGGCAGCTCCGGCCCAGATGCAGTTTACCCCTTCAGGACAGCGGCTGTCTTCAGAAATTCCTTTAAAAGTAACATTCATCTGGTATTCATCCAGAAATTTATTTTCCCCTTCATTCAGGTAAACAATCCCTTTCTGTTCTTTAGGCTGGGTTCCTGAAGGATCAGACATTTTTGTTTCTGTTGTTTTGGGTGGAATTTTGTCTTTCTTCTGGGCATTGCATCCGGCTAAGGCAAGCATTCCCAGGGTTAATATGATGGCTTTCTGGAACATAATCTCTTTTTTAATTTTAAATAATATCGAGCATATCTAACACTACTACCAAAAACATTGCCACACCTACTACGAAACTAAAACCGGTTCCGTAAATAAATCCTACAAAAGCTCCTTTGGTTGACTGTAAGGCCTTTTTCATATCTTTGCTGTCGTGAAGCAGTTCCCCGATAAAAACACCTGCAAACATTCCAATCAGGAAGCCTAAAGGGATAGGAATGAATAATCCAACAATGGTTCCAATGATAGAGCCAATACTTCCCCAGCGTGTACCTCCGTATTTTCTGTTGGTTCTGGCCGGAATCACATAGCTTAAAACTGCAGATGCTGCCGTAAGAATTCCGAATGCCCACACATAAATCATGGGAAGATCAGAGTCTGTTCCGAACTTATAAATCAGAAGCCCACAAATGCTCAGTAGAAGTCCGGGAAGGATCGGAAGAAAAGTTCCAAGTATCCCCAGAACCAATAAAATAAGGCATAGAAGGTTAATTAAGGTAGTATCCATTCTTTAAAAATATAAATGCAAGATAGGAAAAAAGAAGATTTACAGAAGTATTTTAAGAATTTGGGATGAAAATTGATTGGGAATTGTAACATGATCCTTCTTAATTTTATAAATTTGCTGTAATGAAAGACGAAATTCAGGATACCAAAAATTTTTTGCAGGAAATCAGCGACCAGCTTTACATCTATATCAGTCAGGTAACCCCTGCCGGTTTGGATTGGGTGATTCATATTATTGTGAAACTGGCATTGCTTTGCGCTGTTTTTTTAGTTGTGGATTTTATTTTTAAATTCACTATCAATTTTATTTTCAGGTTTTTCCGGAATGATGATAAATATCCGGTGATACGATCGATCTATCAGTCTAAAATTACAAATTCCGTAGCTCATTTTGCCGCTCTTCTTGTTGTGGGAGCTATACATCCTTCCATATTTCCGGCTACCGCACTGCCCAAGACAACCACATTTATCAACAGGTCTGTCAATTTAGGACTGGTGCTCATTCTTGCGGGAATGCTGTACCGTTCATTAACCGGTTTCAGAAACTACTTTACCATTAAGCAGGATTTCTACAAGATCATGGCGCTGAATGCAATTTCGGAAACTGTAAAGATTTTAGGAATTTTTGTCTTCTCCGTAGTTGGAATCTGTGTAATCTTCGGAATCAAAGGAACAACTATTGTAGGAAGTCTGGGGGCAATAACCGCTGTATTGGTATTGGTTTTCAGGGATACTATTTTAGGATTTGTAACCGGCATACACGTAGCGACATCTAAAAACCTGAAGGTAGGGGACTGGGTAAGCATTCCGAAATACAGCATCGAAGGAAATATTACGGAAATAAGTCTTCTGACCACAAAGATCACCAATTTTGATAAGACCGTTTCTACCATACCTACCTATGACCTGTTGACCACAGAGATCAAAAATTTGCAGATCATGTCTGAGTCAAATACCAGGAGAATCAAAAAATCGATTTACTTTAATATTAATTCCTTTAAATTTTTAACAGAGGAAGATATTGAGCGTCTGAAAGAAATCAACCTGATCTCGGATTATATTGACGAGAAAACCCAGGAGATTAAAAAAGAAAAAGAAAGTCTGAAGCACAGTGATAAAACGATCAACGGCAGGCAGCTTACCAATATCGGGGTTTTCAGATATTATGCCCAGAAATATATAGAAAACGACCCTGACATTGATAAAAACGGGGCTAAAATGGTCCGCCAGCTGGATATTACACCACAGGGGCTGCCTCTCGAAGTATACTGTTTTGCAAATGATTCGAAATGGGAACATTTTGAACAGATCCAGGCTGACATTTTCGACCATCTGCTGGTGGCCTCAAAAGAATTTGATCTGCAGGTGATGCAGGTGAGTGTAAAGGTGTAATAAAAACAGAGGGTTAATCCCTGCAACATAGATAATAAATAAGAGAATAAATAGAGAATTGAGTAACTGCCCGGTTCTGAATTTAATCTCCAACTTCCAAAAAGATATGACAAAATTAAGCGTAAACATCAATAAAATCGCAACATTAAGAAATGCCAGAGGAGGCGATACGCCAAGTGTAACAGAGGCAGCGGTTAAAATCCAGGAATTCGGAGGACAGGGGATTACCATCCATCCAAGACCTGACGAAAGACATATAACAAGAAAAGATGTCTACGATCTGAAACCTTTGGTAACTACAGAATTCAATATTGAAGGAAATCCGCACCGTCATTTTATTGATATGGTGCTTGATGTAAAGCCGGAACAGGTAACACTGGTTCCTGATGCTGATGATGCCATCACTTCCAATGCAGGATGGGATACTAAAAAACACTTAGATTTGCTTACGGAGATCATTGCTGAATTTAAAAATGCAGGAATCCGTACCTCAATTTTCCTTGATCCAATGCCGGAACTGGTAGAATACGCTGCGAAAACAGGTGCAGACAGAATTGAGCTGTACACGGAAGCCTACGCAAAAAATTACCTTTCCAATAAAGAGCAGGCTGTAAAACCTTATTATGATACTGCTGTTGTAGCAGCAGAACATGGATTAGGAATCAATGCCGGGCATGACCTTAGTCTTGAAAACTTAAAATATTTTGCAGACCATGTTCCCAATCTGCTCGAAGTATCAATCGGTCACGCCCTTATTTCGGAAGCTTTGTATATGGGACTTGAAAATACAGTCCAGGCTTATCTGAAGAGACTGGCCAAATGGTAAAAGACAAATCAGGCCGGATGAATATCTGGCCTTTTTCCTTTCTGATTATTAATCTTTAAAATTTTAATTCCTAAAAAATGGAAACCTTAAACTCAAAAATATTCGGTGAAAATTTAACAACAACACCTCTTCTTGTATTCCACGGATTGTTTGGAATGCTTGATAACTGGGGGACCTTCGGGAAAGACCTGGGAGAATACCTTCCGGTACACCTGATCGACCTTAGAAATCACGGCAGAAGTTTTCACTCAGACCAGATGTCCCATGATGATCTTGCGGATGACATTGCCCGCTATATGGATCATTACGGAATTCAGAAAGCCCATGTTTTAGGACATTCGTTAGGTGGGAAAGCAGTAATGCAGTTCGCTATAAAATATCCTGAAAGAGTAGAAAAGCTGATTGTCGTAGATATTTCCCCTAAAGCATACCCTCCACATCATCAGGGAATCATTAAGGCATTGGAAACCGTGGATTTTGATATCGTTGGATCAAGAGGTGATGTAGAAGCTGTTCTTACCCAATATATTCCTGAAAAATCAACAATTCAGTTCCTGGCGAAAAACCTGTATTGGGATGATAATAAAAAGCTGAACTGGAGATTCAATCTTAAAACACTTTCTGAAAAATATAACGAATTTGTTTCAAATGCTATAAAATTTGGTGTGTTTGAAGGTGATGCTTTATTTATTGCAGGAGAAAAATCAAACTATATCCTGCCACAGGATGAATACGGTATTAAACAGCAGTTTCCAAAAGCCAGGATTGTCACTGTAAAAAATGCAGGACATTGGGTTCAGGCTGAAAATCCTGTTGATTTTGCAATAGTTGTTAAGCAATTTTTAGGTTTGGATTAAATTGATTCTCTGTGTTTTATATTTTAGTTAAAATTTTCTTAAAATAAGATAATATTTCCCCAGGTAATGAAATTTTTGTATTTTAGTTTTAGAGAAAAACTAAAAATATTAACTTATGGAAAAGAAAAACTCAAAAAAACCGTTCTTTGCTTCGTTTTTAGAGAAACAAATTCAAGATCCGGAAAAAATTCAGGGAGGAGGATTATCAGATCCTTCATCGGATATTATTACTCTTCCGGCAAGAGATCAGGTTACATCAGTTACCCTTGACAGTGTTACCCTTCCCTATAAGGACAACATTGTTACGATGAAACATCCTTCCGACAGCGATGAAGCCGGAGAGCTGGATTATCTGTAACCACAAGGCCTAAGAATTTTATTAACCAACCAAACTAAAATACTATGAAAAAGAACAACTCTAAGAAACCGTTTTTTGCTTCATTTCTGGAAAAGCAGATTCATGATCCTGAAAAAATACAGGGAGGAGGAACAACTCCTGATACAGATGTGATCACTCACCCTGCTACAGACGGAAGTACGTCGCCTATTCTCGATAATATGACAACTCCAAAACAAGACTATATCGAGACCAAGAAGTATCCATCCGACAGCGATGAAGCTGGAAACTTTTAACCCCCAAATTCAATTATTATGAAAAACAAAAATTCAAAAAAGAAACCGTTTTTTGCATCCTTTCTTGAAAAGCAGGTTGCAGACCCTGAAACTGTAAAAGGTGGTGGAACAGGAATTATCACCATCCCTGAAAAAGATGGAATCACAAAGCCTTCATTAGATACCGCTACATCCCCGAAAGATGATATGGCTCACACGCTGAAGTATCCTTCAGACGGAGATGATGATTCACCTACAGTTCCGCTTTAATAATGACATGAAATACTAACGTTAATACAATCATATCAAAGGAAACTTACCACTAAGTTTCCTTTTTTAATAAAACCGGCAAATGATTCTCTGCATTACCCATTCACAGGATTTTTATAATATCGATATCTTTTCTGAATATCTTGCCTCTAAGAATATTCCTTATTTCAGACTGAATTCGGACAGGATGAACCACCTTCAGAAAATAAACGTCACTGAAGATTCATTTGAGCTGACTGATGAAAATGGAAATACCATTCATTCTAATGAAATAAAAGGAGTGTGGCACAGAAAAGCCTGGGGAATAAAGGCTCCTGAAGAACTGGATAAAGACTACGAGAAAATATTCCTTAAAGGGTATGAAAATATCCGCTATAACCTTATTACTGTGCTGGAAGATGTTCCATGGATTAACCCTTATGAAAATGAACGGAAAATCGACGGAAATAAAATGCTTCAGCTGAAACTTGCCGAAAAAAACGGCTTAACTATTCCTAAAACCATTTTTTCTAATGATGAAGAGAAAATACTTTCTTTTTTTCATACCTGTTGTGAAGGAAAAGCAGTAGCCAAGCTTCATAGCCTGACCTCAAAATCCATGAGCGGGGAAACTTTGATCTCAACCATGATCATTGATGAAACAACGCTGGATCATATTTCTGATATAGCTTACTGTCCCATGATCTTTCAGCCGTATATCGACAAAGAGTATGAGCTGCGTATCGTATATATCGCCGGTGATTTTTTTACCGGAAAGATCAATAACAGTGAACATGCCGATTGGAGAATTGCCCATGAAGGTCAGTTCTGGTCAGCTTATGACCTGCCGCAGCATATCAAAACAGGATTGGTTTCCATGATGGAAGAAATGGGGCTTTATATCGGAGCTATTGATATGATCAAAGGAAAAGACGGGGAATATTATTTCCTGGAAGTAAACCCTCAGGGAGAATGGGGAATGCTGCAAAAAGAGCTGGGTTTCCCCATAGCAGAAAGAATTGCCGACAACCTTATAAAAAGAATCTATACCCATGAATAAAATTTTAATCATTACCCATACCGCAGATAATTTCTCCATTGAAAAAGTAACAGAATACATAGAAAAGAACGGCTGTGAAGTCATCCGCTTTGATGTTGACCTTTATCCGCTTCAAAACAAACTCACAACTTCTTTTCAGGATGGTGAATGGGTAAGTATTCTTGAAACACCGGATGCTAAATACCGTCTGGACGATATTGCTGCTGTATGGTACAGAAGGGCATATAATATGGGGCACGGGCTTAGAGAAGAAATGGACCCTAAATTCTTTGGAGCAGCGATGGGAGAGATCCGCAACACGCTTTTCGGATTCCTGGAATCTATAGATACTTATGCTCTTGGAAAACCAAGTGTTTACAGGAGGTTAGACAGTAAAGAAGAACAGCTTAAAATTGCTGATAAAATAGGGCTTAAAATTCCTGAATCCTGCATCACAAACAATCCTGAAGAAGCCAAAAAATTCATCCTGAAACATCAGAATGTAGTTGCTAAAATGCAGACCGGTTTTGCTATTTATGAAGACGGAGTAGAATGTGTGGTGTTCACCAATGTAGTCAGCGAAGATAAACTTGATGAACTGGATTCGCTTCTGTACTGCCCGATGCAGTTTCAAAAGAAAATTGAAAAGAAAAAAGAACTCCGTGTAACTGTTGTGGGCCGAGATGTATATACTTTTGAAATCGATTCCCAACAGTCTGAAGAAGCCAAAATAGACTGGCGAAAAGACGGGGTGAATCTCATCAAAAAATGGGAGAGAACAGAATTACCTGCTGATATTGAAGCGAAGATCCTGGAACTACTGGACGTTTATAACGTGGATTATGGCGCTATCGATATTATCGTTTCGCCGGAGGATGAATATTACTTTATTGAAATCAATGCTGCCGGTGAATTTTTCTGGCTGGATAATCTTACGGAAGGACATCTTATCTCAAAAAGTATCGCTGATGTCCTTTGCGATAAAGCTCCAAGAAGAAATAATATGGTCTTAGTTTAATGAAAAGCAGATTTTTGTTGGAAATATTACATCTACGGAGTAGGTGAAAAAATAGCGCCCTTTAGTTTGTAAAAAGAAATTAAGTTTACAGAATTAAACCATTCACAAGAAACTTTGCGTAAACCTCAACAAAAAATATATAAATCAAAAAGATCCGCGTCATCTGCCCGATCTGCGAGCGTAAGAAATTCTCTTGCAGATTTGCAGATGTTTGCGTGATAAATTAAAACGTTATCGGTTTTCAAAAACTATGATGTTTGTAACTATATTTTCCATTCAGAATCCCAAATATTTTATAAATTAAGCAGAATTCTGCTTTAAAAATCGCAAATTTGCAGAAGCAATTTTTCAGAAATTTCTAATGATACAATGGAGAATTGCCAGAGAGAAAATATTGTCATATTTTAGTCAGCAATCAAGTAGAATAATTAATGGTTTTTGTAACGGGTGCAACCGGAATCCTGGGAAGGATCATCGTTTTAGAGCTTCTTAAAAAGGGAAGAAACGTACGAGCTTCCAAAAGACCGGGCAGCAATTTAAACGATGTAAGACATTCTTACAGTTTTTATACGGAAGATCCTGAAGGCTTTTTCAATAAGATTGAGTGGGTGGATGTAGATTTTGATGATCAGGATTCCCTGCAGGATGCATTGAAGGACATAGATGAGGTCTATCATTGTGCCGCAAAAGTAGGATTTGATCCGAAAGACGATAAAGAAATGTACCATACCAATGTAAAAGGTACAGAAAACCTGCTGTATGCGTGTGAGGGTTCGGAAGTCAGAAAATTCCTGCATGTGAGCACAATTGCTGTTTTAGATACATACAATGAAAAAGGAGAGCTGGATGAAAGTTCAGATTTCAATCCCAAAGAAGAGCATTCCGCTTATGGAATTTCCAAACATCTTGCTGAAATGGAAGTGTGGAGAGCATCCGCAGAAGGTTTGAATACCGTGATCGTAAATCCCGGAATGATCATAGGGAGCGGGAACTGGGGACAGAGCAGCGGGGATATTTTTCCTACTTTTGAAAAAAACAGCTTTACATTTTCCGGAGGAACCAGTTATGTGGATGTAAGAGATGCAGCTAAAATTTCTATAGAATTGATGGATAGAAATGTTTTCGGAGAGCGCTTTATCCTTATTTCTGACAATAAAAGATATGCTGATCTTGGAAAACAGATCAGATCAAAACTGGGACTCAAAGAAGCCAGAATTCTTACAAGATCCCAGCTGAATATCGGAAGGGCTGCCAATATTCTATTCGGATGGCTTATTCCCAAACTGAGAATGATTACCAGATCAAACATAGAATCGATCTCATCCCTCAATACCATTTCCAATCAAAAAATTAAAGACAGGCTGGATTATCAGTTTATTTCTGTAGAAGAAAGTATTGATTTCCATCTTAAAAATTATATTAACGACAAAAAGCTGACTCAATGAATCTTGCAGAGGCAATTATCCTTAAAAATGTAGAAAAACATCCTGTAAAATCGGCAATCGGCTTTAAAAAGAAAGAAGAAAACTGGAAAGAGCTGAGCTGGAAAAAGCTCGGTGAAATCGTTTTTAAAACAGCTAATGCACTGAAAAATGCCGGGATTCAGGAGAATGACAGAGTGGCTATTTATTCAGACAACTCTTCTGAATGGATGATCTTTGATCTTGCTTCAATGGCGATTGGTGCTGTTACCGTTCCTGTTTATTCCACCAATAATGCCGAACAGGCAGAATATATCATCAACGATTCCGGAGCTAAAGCTGTTCTCACGGGAAATCAGGCTCAGTATGATGCGTGTCTGGAACTGCTTCAGAAAGAAAATAACAGCCTTGAAACTATTATTGTATCCAAAAAAGCGGTGTGGATCAAAAAAGAATTCAACAGTTTTTACCTTGAAGACTTTATTGCTAAAACCTCACCTAAACTGGAGATCTGCAAGAAGGAGTATGATGATACGGCTACGCTGATCTATACTTCGGGAACTACCGGAACGCCAAAAGGAGTTATGCTTACCCACGGAAATTTTATTAAAGCTTTTGATTCTCATTTTGAATTCTTTAAATTTAAAAACTTTGAGGAAGAGCTGTCTTTGGCATTTCTTCCGCTGAGCCACGTTTTTGAGAGAAGCTGGAGTTTACTTTGTCTGTATGGAGGGGCAAGAGTGTATTTTCTTGAAGACCCAAAGAATATAGCAAAAGCACTGGAAGAAGTAAAACCGACGATGATGTGTGCAGTGCCGCGGTTCTTCCAGAAAGTATATGCCGGGGTGCTGGAAAAGGCAGAAGAAGGCGCTTCAATGAAAAAGAAAATTTTCGACTGGGCCCTGAAAACAGGATGGCAGACCGCTGAATTGAGAAGAAATGAAAAACCAATTCCTTTTGGATTAAAACTGAAAGAGTCAGTGGCTGATGCTTTGGTTTTCAGTAAAATCAAGGAGAAAATGGGTGGAAGACTTTGGTTTCTGCCATGCGGAGGAGCATCGCTTTCACCGGAAGTTACAAAATTCTTTGAATCAGTAGGTATTCACGTGACGGTAGGATACGGATTGACTGAAACCACAGCAACCCTGACGCTTTTCCCTTTAACCCATTTTGAACATGCCACCAGCGGAAAACCGCTTCCGGGAGTGGAGATCCGTATCGGAGAAAGTGATGAGATTCAGGCAAAAGGAAACGGGATCATGAAAGGCTATTACAATAAGCCGGAAGAAACACAGAAAGTATTTACAGAAGACGGATGGTTTAAAACCGGGGATGCCGGGAAATTTGATGAAAAAGGGAACCTGATCATTACAGACAGGATCAAAGACTTGATGAAAACATCAAACGGTAAATACATCGCTCCGCAGCAGATTGAAAACCTTCTGACGAACAATAATTTTATCCAGCAGATCATGCTGGTTGCAGAAGGAAGACAATTTGTTTCCGCCCTGATTGTTCCGAATTTTGAATTCCTTCAGGATTATATGAAGAAAAACAATATTCCGTTCAGCAGCTGGGAGGAAGCAGTGAAAAATGATAAAATCAACAGCCTTTATAAAGAAAAGCTTAAAGAATTGCAAAGTCATCTGGCGGATTTCGAAAAGGTGAAAAAATTTACTTTAATGCCGGCAGAATTTGACATCAATACCGGAGAAATTACTCCTACCCTAAAAGTCAAAAGAAATGTAGTGCTTAAAAAATACGCAGATATTATAGAAAAAATGTATTAATAATAAAACAGGCGGAGTCCTAAAGAGTAAATGTAAAAGCTAAAAATTTTAATTTTTATAACTTAAGTGACCTTAGATATACAGTTCGCTGGTAACTTAAAAAACTTAAGTGTTAAAAAAGCTTTTTAAGATAACAATGTTTTATCATTTAAATCAGATTATGACAACACAAGAATTTCTGGGAAAACAGGATTTTACCATACATACACAAACGGTTTCAGAGAGCTGCCCGTCCAATATTGCCCTGATCAAGTACTGGGGGAAATACGAGAATCAAATACCGGCTAATCCCAGTATCAGTTATACATTGAATCATTGTAAGACCAATACTTCAATGGAATTTCAGGCAGGTGAGCCTTTCTCTGTACAGACCTTTCTGGCGGGAAATGAAGAACTGAAATTTGCAGAAAAAATAGAAAAATATTTCAGGAATATTGAACAGTATCTTCCATGGATTCTGAAAGGAAAATACATCATCAGAACAGAAAATACATTTCCTCACAGTTCAGGAATTGCGAGTTCTGCTTCAGGATTCGGAGCGATTGCAAAATGTCTGATGAAGTTGGATGAAACTTTTTCCGGAGCATTTTCTGAAGAAGAATCTTTGAAAAAAGCTTCTTTTCTGGCTCGTTTAGGAAGTGGAAGTGCCTGCCGAAGCCTGTATAACGGACTTGTTGTATGGGGAACTTCTGATGAGGTAAACGGAAGCTCGGATCTGTTTGCTGTAAAATACCCGGATAGTGATATTCATGACACATTTAAAAACTTCAACGACTGGGTTCTGTTGATCCATGAAGGGCAGAAGAGTGTTTCTTCAACAGTAGGACATGGGCTGATGAAAACCAACCCTTACGCTGAAAGAAGATTTCAGGAAGCCAGAGAAAACTTTGTTCCCATGAAGGAAATCCTGAAAAGTGGAAACATGGAGCAGTTTATCAAATTGGTAGAACATGAAGCGCTTACCCTTCATGCGATGATGATGATGAGTGATCCTGCCTTTATCCTGATGAAAACCGGAACGCTTGAAGTCATCAATAAAATCTGGGATTTCAGAAGAGAAACCGGTCTGCATTTATTCTTTACACTGGATGCAGGAGCCAACGTACATCTATTATTCCCGAATGACGGCTCGGAAGAAAAGATCAAAATATTTATAGAAGAAGAACTGTTACAGCATACCCAAAAAAATGGAGTAGTGAAGGATATAATGAAGTTTTAACCGAAAAATCATAAACCCAATATTTAAAATCAGCAGAAAATCACTTTTCTGCTGATTTTTTTGAATAAAATGTGCTTAAAAAGCATGTCTTTTTGATTAATATGTCGGGAGGAATTAAACTTTCTTAATATCTTTTGAAAAATGCAGCCACCAACCTATAAGGTTTTTATTACCATGTAAACAACTGTAAACCTGTTAAATGTTTTTTCTCGCAGATTTGGCAGATGACACAGATCTTTTTCTGGGAAATCCGTGTAATCTGTGGGAACCTTTTTTTAGTAAGGGTGAGAATTATTTGCAGAAAATCTTGGATTTTGTTATGCCTTAAAAGTGTAATAACAGGCCAAAACCCTTGCGTCTTGGTGTTTTCCAACCATTAATCCTTATAAAAAGGGTGCATTCAGAAAATCATTAAAAGGCTTCATTACTTTAAATATCTTTGCCAGGTTTTTTACAGCGCTTTTATTTAAAACATCTTCATCCTTCAGAGAATATACAACGATGTAATTTTTAAGCTTTAAATATTCCGCCATTGGATCTTCCTTTTCAAATCCCTGAGGAACCTTTTTCAGTTTATCATCCTGATCCAGTTCAGGGAAATGTTTTTTAAATTCTTTATTATGGAGGATCTTCAGGAAATCTTCGCCGTATAAAGAAATTTCTTTTCGTACCTCTTTAAGAACAGATGACTCAGGCATATAGATTCCTCCGGCTAAAAAGGATTTGCCGGGTTCAAGATGAAGATAATATCCTCCTTTCTGGCTCCCTTTTCCCATTCCTAACGAAGCCCCAAAATTAGTCTTATAAGGAGCTTTGTCTTTAGAAAAACGGGTGTCTCTGTAAATACGGAACAAGGATTTTTTAGCATCAATTTTACCAAGTTCTTCATCAAATCCGGACATTTCTTTGATCAGTTCATCAAGAAAATCAACAACATTTCCCTGGGATTCGGTATAAAGGTTTTTATTTTCATTAAACCATTCGCGGTTGTTATTTTTCGTTAATTTATTTAAAAAATCAAATGTTTGGGGAGAAATGCTGACTGACATATTTTTGGATTTAATTTATCGTTGTTTTACCCAAATTTACATAAAACTATTCATATCTCAATGCTTCAGGAAGATCGGGATTGGAAGCTTTTAATACAGAATAAAACAAAGAAAATACTTTGGCGACGGTACATCATCAGAAAAACAGTATGGAAATTTTTTTTCTTTACTTTCTGGTGTTAAAACAGACGCTGAGCTGCCGGATAAGAGGTTGTTTATGCAAATATTTCAAACGCCGGAAACAAGGGAATTGAAAAGAAAAATTTGCGTTTCATGGTCCTATTTTTGAAAATTCATAAATAATCCAGAAAAAATCAATCCAATTTAATAAAAAAAATAATGTTTAACATGTTTTTAATTAAAGTCTTCTTTTTTTAGATTTAATTTTTTAAAAATTAAAAATATATTAAAAGATTCTGAATTTAAGTTTAGATATTTAAAACTTTATTCAAAAACAAATCAAATATTTATTGTATCTTTGCAAAAATTTTAAAATATTTAATGAATTTATTTACGGAGACCAATTTAAGTCCTGACATCCTTAAGGCAATTGGCGAACTGGGCTATGAGAGCCCGACAGAAATCCAAAAACAGACTATCCCTTTTATTCTTTCAGATATTCGCGATTTGATCGCACTTGCGCAGACAGGGACAGGCAAAACAGCAGCGTTTTCGCTTCCGATTTTGGATATGATTGACGATACGAGTCGCAAAATCCAATTATTGGTGCTTTGTCCGACACGGGAATTATGTCTTCAGATTTCTAAAGACATAAAAAATTACTCCAAGTACATGAAAGACATCAAAACCACAGCGGTTTACGGTGGAAGCAGTATTATGGATCAGATTCGTTCTTTAAAGGATAAACCACAGATTATTGTGGGAACTCCGGGAAGAGTAATCGACCTTATCAACAGAAAAGCACTTGATTTTTCTGCTATTCATTGGCTGGTTTTAGATGAAGCTGATGAAATGCTGTCAATGGGTTTCAAAGATGAGTTGGAAACAATTTTAAGTGAAACACCGGAAACTAAGCAGACTTTCTTATTCTCGGCTACGATGAATAAAGAAGTGGAGAGAATTTCTAAAAACTATCTTACTAATCCACACCGTATTTCTGTAGGTTCTATTAACGAGGTTAAAAAGAACATTAAGCATGAATATTATGTTGTAGGATACCGTCAGAAAAAAGAAGCTCTTAAGAGATTAATTGATGCCAACCCTAACCAGTATTCTATTC
Organism: Chryseobacterium vaccae; assembly: GCF_009602705.1. Lineage (NCBI taxonomy): Bacteria > Pseudomonadati > Bacteroidota > Flavobacteriia > Flavobacteriales > Weeksellaceae > Chryseobacterium > Chryseobacterium vaccae. Next base: position 4,819,479 of record NZ_VSWH01000001.1, read on the forward strand.
TTTTCTGCAGAACAAGAATGGAGACTCAGGAGGTTGCCGATTTCTTAATGCAGAACGGATATGCAGCAGATGCCCTTCACGGAGATCTTTCCCAGGCACAGAGAGATACAGTAATGAAGAAATTCAGACTGAAAAATATTGATATTCTTGTAGCGACAGACGTAGCAGCAAGAGGACTTGATGTAAACTCTTTAACACACGTTATCCATTATTCTTTACCAGATGATCCGGAAGTATTCGTTCACAGAAGCGGAAGAACCGGTAGAGCAGGGAAAGATGGGGTTTCTATGGCATTGATCAAGCCTGAAGAAAGCAGAAAACTGAAGCAAATTAAATCTGCAACGAAAATTGAAATCGTTGAGAAAACAATACCAACCGGTAATGATATCATCAAAGCTCAGGTAGGTGGTGTTTTTGAAAAGTTATTTACAGAACACGAAGAAGATATTTTCGAGTTTGATGACAGCTTAATTCCGGATCTGAGTGCATTCTCTAAAGAGGAATTAGTACACAAGTTATTACAGTTCCAGCTGAAAGATCTTGCTCTTTATTACAAAGATAAACATGACCTTGTTGAACAGAAACTGAGCAGCAGAGATGATGATTATTCAAGAAGAGACAGAGGACGCGATAGAGATCGTGACAGAGGAAGAGACCGTGACAGAGGAAGCAGAGATAGCAGAGACCGTGGCGGAAAACCTAGAAGAAAAGATGAAAACATGGTAAGATTCTTCTTCAACTTAGGGAAAAAAGATCACCTGAAAAAACTTGATGTATTAGATATCATCAATAAAGCTACCGCTGGAAAAAGCAAAAAAAGAGCTGAAATCGGTGACATTGAAATCCTGGAGAAATTCTCTTTCTTTGAAGTTGAAAAATCATTCAAAGACAATGTGATGAGCAATATTCCTTCAATGAAATTTAAAGGAAAAGAAATGAGAGCTGAAGTAGCAAACTAAAGCACTTTAAAATCATATAAAACCGGCCTTACAGCCGGTTTTTTTATTTGATAATCAGAGGTTAATCGAATGTTAACAAAACTTAATGTCATATTGTTTCAGGTACAATCCTTTTTTAAGAAATTTGCACACGAATTATAAATACTTAAAAATGGGAATTGGTAATATTTTCCACGCTTTTCAACCAAAAGATAAAATTTTCTTTGTACTTTTTGAAAAAGTAACTGAAAACCTAGTTGCAATGTCTGAAGACTTTAACAACGGTATCAAAGATTTCGATCTTAATGACGATACAATGTTGAAGAAAATGAGCGACTATGAACACAAAAATGATGAACTTACCCACGAGATCTTCGTTGAACTAGGAAAAAACTTCATTACACCGTTTGACCGTGAAGATATCCACACCCTGGCTACCGGTCTTGATGATATTGCCGATTATATCTACGCTTCCACCAAATACATTTTCTTATATAAATCTCCTGAGATGAAAGCGTATTCTGATTTCTCCCTGCTGATTCACAAAGCATGTCTTGAAATCCAGAACGCCATGAAGAACCTTAAAGGCTTCAAAAACATGGATCAGGTAAAAGAGGCTTGTATCAAAGTAAACTCTATCGAGAACATCGCAGACGACCTTCTTTCCAACTCAATGGTGGAGCTGTTCGAAACAAACGATGCAATCAACATTATCAAAGTTTCATCAGTACTTAATTATCTTGAGGTAGTAACTGACAAAGCGGAGGATGTTGCCAACACGATTGAGAACATCATGATTAAATACGCCTAAAAACAATATAACTGACAGAAATGGAATTTCCTATTTTACTTATAGTTATTATTGCTCTGGCGCTGATCTTTGACTACATCAACGGTTTTCACGATGCAGCCAACTCAATTGCAACTATAGTTTCTACAAAAGTTTTAACTCCATTCCAGGCGGTACTTTGGGCGGCGCTTTGGAACTTTGCAGCCTTCTTTATTGCTGCTTATATCATTGGAGAATTTAAAATTGGTAATACAATTGCCAAAACCGTCAACGAGAATTTTATCAATCTTGAAGTGATCTTTTCAGGTCTTGTGGCAGCTATTGCATGGAACCTGTTAACCTGGTGGTTCGGGATCCCTTCTTCATCGTCACATACTTTGATCGGTGGATTCCTGGGAGCAGCTCTGATGCATGCTTTCATGATGGATTACCACGATGTTGCCGCAGCACAGCCGGATCTTGGGTTATGGGGAACCATAAAAGAAGCTTTCAGCCAGGTAACTCATCAGAGTGTTGTGAAATTTGATAAAGTAATTCCTATCTTCCTGTTCATTTTCATGGCACCGATCATAGGGATGATTATCTCAATCATTATTACATTAATTATCGTTCACCTTTATAAAAGATCAAACCCGCACAAGGCAGACCAGTCTTTCAAAAGACTACAGCTGGCTTCTTCAGCACTGTTCAGTTTAGGGCACGGTCTGAATGATGCTCAGAAAGTAATGGGAATCATTGGAGCGGCATTGATTTTCTATCATGTTGAAATGCTTCACGATCCTGTATATCTTAACATACCTTCTGCAGGACGTTTCGATTATTTTGCAGAACATTACCTTTGGGTTCCTTTGGTTTCATTCCTTGCTATTGGTTTAGGTACCATGAGTGGAGGATGGAAGATCATCAAAACAATGGGAACCAAAATTACCAAAGTAACTTCACTGGAAGGGGTAAGTGCTGAAACTGCAGGAGCAATCACCTTATTCATTACAGACCACTTCGGTATTCCTGTGTCTACAACGCACACTATTACAGGTTCTATTATCGGGGTAGGGTTAACGAAGAGAATTTCTGCCGTAAGATGGGGAATCACCGTGAGCCTTCTTTGGGCTTGGGTACTTACAATCCCAATCTCTGCGATTGTTGCAGGAATAACCTATCTTTTGGTAACATTCTTGTCTTAAGATTAAAAATTAAATATCTATACAAAACTTTGTCCTTTTGGGCAAAGTTTTTTGTTTTATAAAGCCCCGAAAAATCGTATTTTTGTTCAAATTATAAGATTTTATGGAATTTTTAGACAGATACCAGCAGATCGTTGCTGATGCCATCAATAAGTATACTTTCAAAGACAAACCTGCGGAATTGTATGATCCTATGAATTATATCATTTCTCACGGTGGAAAGCGTCTTCGTCCTATTATGGTTCTGATGGCTTGCGACTTATTCGGTGGAGATCTCAAGCAGGCTGTAAAACCAGCACTGGCTATAGAATTTTTCCATAATTTCACCCTGATCCATGACGATATCATGGATGAGGCACCTTTAAGAAGGAACAAGCCTACGATTCATACTTTACACGGAATTAATGTAGGAATTCTTTCCGGAGACGGGCTGATGCTTAAAGCTTATAAATTCTTTGAAGATCTTGAACCTGAAATTTTCAAAGCCTGTATCCGGATTTTTACCCATACCGGACTTTTATTATGTGAAGGGCAGCAATATGATATCAATTTTGAAACTCAGGAAAATGTAACTTTTGATGACTATATCAGAATGATCACCTATAAAACCGGAGTTTTAAGTGCTTCTTCTTTTGAAATCGGAGCGTTGATTGCTAGAGCTAATTTTAAAGATGCCAAAGCGATTTTCAATTTCGGAAAACATATCGGTATCGCTTTCCAGATTATGGATGATTATCTTGATGTATTCGGAGATCAGGCTCAGTTTGGTAAGAAACATGCAGGAGATATTTACGAAAACAAGAAAACTGTTCTTTATCTTTTGGCAAGAGAACATGCTACAGAAGAAGAAAGAAAAGAACTGGACTATTGGTATGGCAAGAAAACCGATAATATAGACAAAGTATACGGAGTTGAAAAGATCTTCAGAAGAACTAAGGTAGATGAAAAAGCCCTTCGTCTGATTGAAAAGCACAACGAGATCGGCCAAAGCTATTTAGAGAAGATCAATATTCCTGAAGAAAAGAAAAAACCTTTCATAGAACTGGCCAATTACCTTTTAAGAAGAGAAAGCTAAAGAGAGAGAGGTAGTAGAGACAGCTTACGGGTAGCAGAGATTACCTGCAACCTATAGCCTGCAGCCTGAAATTTATACAATGAAATTCAGAACAGAAGTCAGCATCCCCGGATCAGAAAAAAAGATTGGAATTGAAGATAAGATATTTTCAATAGGGTCGTGTTTTGCCTCGGAAATGTCGGAATTGTTGCAGCAGGGACAACTTCAGACCCTTAATAATCCTTTTGGAACCATCTTCAATCCTTTTTCCATCTATAAGGAAGTGCGGGTGCTCCATGAATCTGCATTTTACGAGGAAGAAGACCTGATTACTTATAATGAGGAGTATATTTCGCTGGATCATCATACAAGTTTTGATACCCGGTATATTCATCAGACGCTGGAAAAAATCAACGGTGCTATTGAGACCGGAAATGCATTTCTTCAGGAAGCAGACTGGATTATTGTGACATACGGAACTTCATTTATTTATGAATTTATTCCTAAGAAGCAGTTAGTGGCCAACTGTCACAAGATTCCGCAGAAGTTTTTCGAAAAAAGACTGCTTTCTCATCAGGAACTCACCCATGCCATTTACAATACGATTTTAGATCTTAAAGATATCTGTAAAGAAGGAGTACAGATTCTGTTCAGTGTTTCGCCGGTGAGACATACCAAAGACGGTATGGTTGAAAACCAGTTAAGTAAATCCAAGCTGATTACGGCAATACATGAGTCTATTTCCATGTTTGAAGACTGCCATTATCTGCCGGTGTATGAAATTTTAATGGATGACCTCAGGGATTACCGTTTTTATAAAGAAGACATGATTCATCCGAGCTCCCAGGCGGTTAACTATATTTTTGAAAAATTTGGTGATTCTTATTTCTCTGAAGAAACCAGGGATTTTATCAAAGAAAACTTTAAGATCATGAAAGCTTTGGAGCATAAAACCACCGATACGAAAGATCCGAAGTTTATTGAGTTCAGGGAAAAATTGGATCAGAGAATTAATAACCAGAGAAATAAAGTTAAACATAACATATTTTAAAAAACTATGGCCGCTATTAAAAATATGGAGGGCTTAACCCATGAACAGATTAATCATGAGCTGCAGAGAGGGGCCAGGTTTGTCCATTTTCAGTATACCATTTCTATTATTATCATGACTTTTAAAAGAGGGAGTGATATTTATTTTATTAAAAGTGATGATGTTTCTGTGAAATACAGCTGGAAATATTCTTTACTGACATTTGTTTTTGGATGGTGGGGATTCCCTTTCGGACCTATTTACAGTATCTCTTCATTGTATAGCAATTTTAAGGGAGGAAAAGACATTACCCAGGAAGTTCTGAATCATTTTAGTACAGCACAAACTGTAAAGGAAGTTGTAATTTAGACGTTCACAACTGAAAAGATTAAAAAATAGTAAGATGATTGATTTCACCGGCATTGAATATCTGAAAGATGGGAATGAAAGACAGCAAAGAGCCTATGAAGTTCTTACAAAATATCAGGTTTTTCCCAAGCTGAAACCCTATTCTCCGGTGTTGGCGGGAACCGTTCCGATCGGGATTGATATTGAAAGTAGTGATCTTGATATTATCTGTGAAGTGGATCTCCGGTTTGAGGAAGATTTTCTGGATGATATCATGTTCAGTCGGTTAATTCCCCCAGATGCTGAAGTAAAGGTTGAAAACATCTTGATTAACGGAGAAAAAAGCATCGTTCTGAACTTTATGCTGGAAGAGTTTCCTATTGAAATTTTCGGTCAGAATAAACCGTCTCTGGCACAGAATGCTTACCGTCACATGATGGCTGAATACAGAATATTAAGAGATAAAGGAGAAGAATTTAAACAAAAAATAATAGAACTTAAGAAACAGGGAATCAAAACAGAGCCCGCATTCGGAATGCTGCTGGGTTTGGAAAATCCCTATAAAGATCTGTTGAAATTTTAAAATAATGATTGATACACATACTCATTTATATGCAGGAGAATTTGATGAAGACAGAAAAGAAACCATTCAGAGGGCTTTGGACAAAGGAATTACAAAGTTTTATCTTCCTGCCATCGATTCTGAATCCCATGAAAAAATGCTCCGGCTGGAAGCAGAATATCCCGGGCAGATTATTTCCATGATGGGGCTTCATCCATGCTATGTAAAGCCTGAATACTGGGAAAAAGAACTTGAAATTGTTAGAAATTATCTGGATCAAAGACATTTTCCGGCGATCGGAGAAATAGGAATTGATCTTTACTGGGATAAAGCAACATTGGATATTCAGATAAAAGCCTTTGAGCAGCAAATTGACTGGGCTATAGAAATGGATCTTCCGATCGTCATTCACACCAGAGAAAGCTTTGATGAAACATTTGAAGTTCTGGAAAGAAAAAAGCACCCGAAACTTCGTGGAATTTTTCACTGTTTTTCAGGAAACCTCGAGCAGGCAAAACACGCCATTGATCTTAATTTTATACTGGGAATCGGTGGAGTAGTGACCTTCAAAAATGGAAAGATCGATCAGTTTTTAAATGAAATTCCTTTAGAGAAAATTGTTCTGGAAACAGACTCTCCTTATCTGGCTCCGGTTCCGCACAGAGGAAAGAGAAATGAGAGCTCTTATCTGGATCTGGTAGCAGGAAAGCTGGTAGATATCTATGGAGTTGACTTTTCAGAAATAGACAGAATAACGACAGAAAATGCGTTGAAAATTTTTCAATAATACATCTGGATATAAAATAAAAAATCTTCTCAGGATATGAGAAGATTTTTTTGTTATTTAAATGAATTCCGAAAGATTCTGAAGTTTAAAATGGCCAGTCAGTAATTATATGACTAATAGTAACTTCCATCCTCATTCTTCCGGCTTCCATCCCTGAATTATTTCTTTCTGGTAAAATTCTTATTCTTAGGCTTTTTAAAACCAACTGAAGGAGTACTTCCCGTAGTAGGTTTCTTTTTAGCCTGTGGTCTTCCTGATCTTTGATTCGGAGCTTTTTCAGCACCCGCAGAGACAGGCTTATTATTGGAGTCTCTCTTCTGAATCACTAAGTCATCCGTATGGAAAGGGTGGTCTTTCACAATCGGAATTTTCTTGCCAATCAGTTTTTCAGTATTTCTCAGATTAAGAAGGTCAAGGCCGTCTACAAAAGAGATAGAACTCCCTTCTGCGCCAGCTCTACCGGTCCTTCCGATTCGGTGTACATAGGTTTCGGAAACATCTGAAAGCTCAAAGTTGATGACGAACTTTAATTCGTCAATATCAATCCCTCTTGCCGCGATGTCTGTGGCTACCAGAACCCTTGTTTTTCCGGACTTAAAGTTGGTTAAGGCATTTTGTCTTGCATTTTGGGATTTATTCCCGTGAATGGCCTCTGCCGAGATCTTGTCTTTCTGTAACTTTCTTGCAATCTTATCAGCCCCATGTTTCGTTCTTGAAAAAACCAATACAGAGTCTGAAATATCATTTTCTAAAATGTGAGTAAGAAGATTCAGTTTATTTTCTTTTTCTACAAAATAAACAGACTGTTTGATGGTTTCTGCAGTAGAAGAAACCGGAGTTACTTCCACTTTTACAGGATTGTTCAGGATAGAATCTGCCAGCTTTTGTATTTCAGAAGGCATGGTTGCAGAGAAAAATAAAGTCTGTCTTTTCTGTGGAAGAAGTTTGATGATTCTTTTTACATCATGTACAAAACCCATGTCCAGCATTCTGTCAGCTTCGTCTAAAACAAAGATTTCAAGATTTTTTAAGCTGATAATTCCCTGAGCAATAAAGTCAAGAAGTCTTCCTGGTGTAGCAACCAGAATATCAACTCCTTTTTTCAGAGCAGCTTCCTGATTCCCCTGTTTTACTCCTCCGAAAATAACAAGCTCCTTCAAAGGAAGGTATTTCCCGTAAGCATGGATATTTTCTTCGATTTGTATTGCCAATTCTCTTGTAGGCGTTAAAATCAGGGCTTTTATATGGTGGGTTGAAGTTTTGTTTTTGGATAAATTCTGCAGGATAGGAATGGCAAAAGCAGCCGTTTTTCCAGTTCCTGTCTGGGCACATCCTAAAAAGTCTCTGCCTTTTAAAATTTCAGGAATAGACTTTTCCTGAATGGGAGTGGGATTGGTATATCCCTGTTCCTGAATTGCTTTTGCAATAGGTTCTATTAAATTAAGGTCTGTAAAATTCAAATGAATTATTTTAAAATTTAAATAAAAATTCCTTCAGTCTGAAAGAATTACATCCTGCAAAGGTAGTCTAAAAAAAATTAAGAATCTGATCTTACTGCCTATGATGTTGCAGGAGCATATACAAAAAACAAGACCAGCTTTAAAAGTATTTGTTTTTTTGATAAAATGAGTGGGAATACTGTTGTATAGTAAATCTGTAACTATTAATGGGAATTACGTAATATTTTATACTAGTAAAGAGATTATTTTTGAGAAAACTTTTAATACAAAAATAACCATGAAAAAAACAATCATTGTGCTTGCAGCTATTGCAGGTATCCAAACTAGTGCACAATCCTGGAATCTTACAGGAAACGCAGGAACTACTCCCAACAATAATTTTATCGGAACAACGGATAACCAGTCGTTGGTTTTTACGACCAATAATGCCGAAAAAATGAGAATCACTCCGGAAGGAAGATTTATTTTTTACAATATAGGAACTCCGGGGATGGTATGGGATAAAAACTTATTCTTTGGAGGGGGAACAGATAATACCACCACTACTAATAACGTAGCTTTCGGAATGGGAACTCTTACCCAGGTTACAGGTGGAGGAGGAAATACCGCTTTTGGAAATAATGCCCTGTCATCTTTCAGCAATGGGTTGTGCAATGTAGCCGTAGGGTTTAACTCTATGAGACACACAGATTCCGGAAATTATAATACCGCTTTGGGAATGAATGCATTGGAGTACTTTAAACAAGGATTAGGGAATATTGGAGTAGGAAACAGCGCAATAGGATCAGGAAGCCTTATAGGAGATTTCAACGTAGCTGTAGGAACAAGCGCATTAAGGTATATCAACAGCGGAAATTATAATACAATCATTGGAGGAGAATCCTTCAGAAGTCTCGCAAAAGGATCATATAACATCAATATAGGCCATGCTAATGCACGATTGATTACTTCAGGAAGCAATAATATTATTATAGGGAATTTTATTACGACATACAATGCAACCTCTCCTGAAAACGAATTAAATATCGGAAACTGGATTGTAGGAAATAATGGAACGATCGGTATCGGGCAGTTTAGTACTCAATTACCAGCAGATGGTATTTCAACAGACGGGGCAAAGTATAAACTTTTTGTAAAAGACGGGATTAGAACAGAAAGGGTAAAAGTAGATATTTCAGCCAGTAACGGCTGGGCAGATTATGTTTTCGCCAAAGATTACAAACTAATGCCACTGAAAGAGCTGGATCATTTTATCAGCATAAATGGGCATCTTCCGGAAGTTCCTACTACTGAAGAAGCTATTAAAAACGGAATTGAACTGAAAGAGATGAACATCCTGCTTCTTAAGAAAGTAGAAGAGCTTACCCTTTACACTCTGGAACAGGAAAAGCGTATTCAGGCTCTGGAAAAGAAAATTAAATAAAGGTTATATAGTATGAAAAAGATTTATATAACATTATTAATGACCATTCCTCTGATGCTTTTTTCACAAGGGGAAAATGACAACTGGTATTTCGGAGGGTTTGCAGGAATTAATTTCTCTGGAAGTACTCCCATAGCTCTTCATGACAGCCAGATGTTTGTAGCCGGGGCAGCCACAGCTTCTGTAAGTGACAGCAGCGGAAAACTGCTTTTTTATACGGATGGAGACAACGTCTGGAACCGTGAGCATCAGCTGATGGACAATGGAGATAATCTGAATCAATACTCTTCATGGCAGATTTGTATTGTAAAGCATCCTGCTAATCCTAATCTGTATTATATTTTTGGAAGCGGAACACCAGTTTCCGGAATAGGAAATGTAATCCGTTATTCTGTAGTTGATATTTCCCAGGGAAGTATTGGGCAAAATGGTTTGCCTTTGGGAAGTGTTTTACCTAATTTTAAAACAGTCCCGATTCTAAATGATTCCGGAGAGTTTACATCTTCTAAAGGTGCCACCATTGTACCTCATGCCAATGGAAATGCCTTCTGGGTGTTATTTACAGAAGACAGAACCCTGTACAGCTATCTTCTGGATAGTACAGGACTCGTTAATAACAGTCCGGTTATAAGCAATCTGAATATCGGAAATATTAACCCGTCTTTCTTTACCCATCATTCCTACCTTAAAGCATCACCCAGATTAAGTAACTGCAGCGCGTTTTCAAATTATCTGAGCTTTACATCCGTAGGTAACAATTCTTATAATGAAAGCAGGGTATATTCCTTTGATGACAGTACAGGAAAGATTACCAACGATTATGAGCTTGTAATAGCCACCTTAAACCCTTTTTTAACAGAGTTTAATAGTACCTCATCTATTTTATATATGGGCGGATATGAACCTGGAGTCGGGGCGCTTTATGCCATCAATCTGGAGGCTTCTACAAATAATAATATCGTATATAGCAGTGTATATCCCATTAATCATACTTCTATTCCTTACACGGCGGTAGAGGGAATGCAGAGAAATAAAGACGGAGATATCTACATTCAGTACGGGTATAACTATTCAGCATCAAAAATACTTAATCCGGATGTATATGGCGGAGCAACGCTGGATTTATACAACATTTATCTGCATCCCGGCGTTGGAAGATCATTTCCCCAACTTGTTCCCTCATTGTCTGCGAGTACCGGAGCCCATTGTATTCCGGATAAAATTCTGCAGAATCCTGAACAGAATATGAATCACACGTATCAGGTGGCCAATACCATTACGGCAAAAGATAATTATAAAATTGATGCCGGAAAGAACATCACGATGAAGGCGGGGAATAATATAACCCTTCTTCCCGGAGTTGATATTCAGTCAGGAGCCCGTTATCTGGGAACGATTGAAGGATGTGAAACTCCGTGTGGAGCAGCTGAAAGGAAAAATAAGTCCGAAAAGAAAAGCATGTTTCTGGATTTAAGGAAAAAGAACTCTTCAAAAACAGGAATAGAGGTGAAAGATACTTCAGTTACTATTTACCCTAACCCTGCATCCGATATTTTAAATATTAAGACCCAGGCTAAAATTAATGAAGTTGAGGTTTATGATAAATCCGGGAAAAAGATCAATGTCCCTGTAAATAACGATAAGGTTAATGTGAAAAACCTTCCTGCAGGTTCCTATCTTATCAGAATTATAACTGAAAAGGACACCGTTTCCAAACAGTTTATTAAAAAATAATACCTGAAGTAAATAAATGAATAATGGCTGTCCATTTCCGGGCAGCCATTGATATATAATTACTATTAAAATATTTTTAAACGAAGCTATTTTATCTTAGTCCATTGTTGATTCTTTCTAAGATCCTCAAAAAAACGGTAAACTTCCGAAAGCTTTTCACTCCCTCGTTTTCCGTAATCTTCAACATTTTTTGATGTTCCGTCTGTAAAATTTATCCTTAGATAAGACGTCGGGAGATCAGTAATATTTCTTTCCCCGTATTTGTCATTTAAATTTTTTACATTCAGATCATTCAGTAGACCGACTAATTTATTATAATCCTCTTGTCTGATGGTTCCCTTAAAAGTTCCTTCTCTGGGTTTTGAGAATTCATCCTTTGAAGGTTTATTACTGAAATTAAAATGTTCTGCTTCAAAAATTGCTGTCCTGTCCGAATTGACCGTTATTTTGAAAACAGGGCAGAATCCGAAACAGGGAGTTGCTTCATATTCAATTTTGGAATACTGAGGGTTGCTTTTTTGAGTGTTGCATGAAAACAGGAATATAAATGCACATAATGCCAGTATGTATCTCATCGTTTTATTTTATGAAACTTACTCAATAACTGTTCCAAAAAAATGGCATTTGTCTTTCATATAAAATAAAAATAACCCCGGAATGGTTTCCGGGGTTGTTATTTTATGCAGCTTCAGCCAAAGCTGATGAGTTTTAATGTAAATGTTCTATCCGTGCAGTTTTTTCCAGATTGCATCCTTCAGTTCTACAAGGCCTTCACCTGTAACCCCTGAAAAGAATAGCGGTTGTCTGTTCTCTGGGAATTCTGCGGAAATTTCTTTTTTCAGCTCATCATCCAGAAGATCAGATTTTGAAATAGAAACAATGAAATCCTTATCCAGAAGTTCAGGATTATATTCCTTCAGCTCATTTTCCAGAATTTTAAACTCCTGGAAGTGATCCTCAGAATCAGCAGGAATTAAGAATAGCAGGATCGAGTTTCTTTCAATATGTCTTAAGAATCTGTGTCCCAGTCCTTTTCCTTCTGCGGCACCTTCAATAATCCCCGGAATATCAGCCATTACAAATGATTTGTAATTTCTGTAGTCTACAATCCCAAGATTAGGAGTAAGCGTGGTAAACGCATAATTGGCAATCTTAGGCTTTGCTGCGGAAACTGAAGCTAAAAGTGTAGATTTTCCTGCATTGGGGAAACCTACAAGACCTACATCAGCAAGAATTTTAAGCTCAAAGACAATATAGCCTTCTTCTCCGGGAAGTCCGGGTTGTGCATATCTTGGCGTTTGATTGGTAGAAGACTTGAAATGTTCGTTTCCTAAACCTCCTTTTCCACCACGCATCAGGATGATTTCCTGCTTGTCGTCCAGAATTTCACCAATGATTTCTCCATCTTCATTTTTGGCAATTGTACCAATGGGAACATCAATATAAATATCATCTCCGTCTGCTCCCGTAAGCTGGCTTTTTCCTCCGTTTACACCTCGGTCGGCTTTTACGTGACGGGTATAACGAAGAGGAAGAAGAGTCCATTCATTGGCATTTCCCCTCATGATGATGTGTCCTCCACGGCCACCGTCTCCTCCATCAGGGCCTCCTTTAGGAATATATTTTTCACGGCGGAGATGGGCAGAACCCGCGCCCCCGTGTCCACTCTTACAATGGATTTTTACGTAATCTACAAAATTTGACATTTCTTATAATTAGGAGTTATGAGTTATGAATTATGAGCTATGAATTGTAAAAACTTAAACTCATTACTCATAACTTTTAACTATTTTATTTTTTCTACTTCAGCGAAAAGCTTTTGGGAAATCTCATCAATTTCACCTACACCGTTTACCTCAACATATTTTCCCTGCTGCTTGTATAGTTCGGCTACTTCTGCTGTTTTAGCATAATATTCTTTGATTCTGTTTTCGATGATCTCCATGTTGCTGTCATCAGATCTTTTACTGGTTTCTCCTCTTTTCAGAATTCTTTCCACCAGGATCTTATCTTCTACCACCAATGAAAGACAGATGTCGATCTTATCATTCAGTTCTTCTTTAACAATTCTTTCCAGAGCCTCTGTCTGTGCAGTAGTTCTCGGATAACCGTCAAAAATAAATCCGTTGGTATCAGTCGGCTTTCTGATCTCGTCAACCAGCATATCTGTTGTCACCTGATCCGGAACCAATTCTCCCTTGTCAATGTAAGACTTTGCCAGTTTCCCAAGTTCAGTATCATTTTTCATGTTATACCTGAAAAGGTCGCCGGTTGAAATCTGTTTTAAATTGAATTTTTCGATCAGATTTTGGGCTTGTGTTCCTTTTCCACTTCCTGGAGGGCCGAACAGAACTATGTTTATCATAATTTTGATGCGCTTTTGGCCTTAGTAATATACCTTTCGGCCTTTAGCTTTTTTAGTTAATATTTTACTTTTATTTCGATTAAGTTTTAAAGCTAAAGGCTAATAGCCGATAGCTAGTAGCAGTGATTAATGGTTGATCTGTCCCTCTTCCAGCTGATACAGATTAGAAAGGTTTCTTCCCAGTTCATCATAATCAAGTCCGTAGCCCAGAACAAATTTATTAGGAATCTCTTTTCCAATATAATCCAGTTTGAAATCTTTCTTGTACACCTCAGGCTTTAATAAAAAAGAAGCCAGTTTTACAGATTTCGGACGTTGTGTTTCTGTGAAATATTTAAAAAGACTTTCCACTGTATTCCCGGTATCTACAATGTCTTCCACAAGAATGATGTGACGGTCTCTTACGTCTTTGGTAAGCTCCATTTTCTGGTAAACGATTCCCGTAGATTCAGTTCCCACATAAGAACTCATTTGGATGAACGCAATTTCGCATTCGCCCGGATAATATTTTAAAAGGTCTGAGAAGAACATGATCACTCCGTTCAAAACACCGATGAAAACAGGAACCTCGTCCTTGTAGTCTTCATAAATCTTTAAAGCTGTTTCTTTTACAATTTCCTGAATTTCGGCGTCCTTCAGATAAGGAACGAAAGTTTTGTCGTGAACTTTAATGCTTTCCATAAAAAATTTTAGTAGGTGGCAAAGTTACGGATTTTTGGCAGAATGCAGAAATCTATACTGCTTCCATTTTCATAAAGCTGTTTCTGAATGAGTTTGGCCCAAAAGAAATACAGAACAGACATCAAAAAAACTGAGATTAAATGATTTGTAGTATATTTGTACTTTCAAAACCCAAAATACGGACATGTAGGATTCAATTTCTTTCAGACTTTTATTAACGGTAGCAGAACAGCTGCCCATCTTTAACCATTCCATAAGAAAGAAATTATGATTTTGCTTCACTACATATCCTACGGGTTCCCGGGAGGGGATCTCCTTTTTAATCATATCAGTTTAACCATACAACCCCATACAAAATCGGCTTTAACCGGAAGTAACGGCATGGGAAAATCAACCCTGCTTAAAATTATGGCAGGAGAAATTCAGCCATTGGAAGGCAGCATAACGATCAAGGATGATCTGTATTATGTCCCGCAGATGTTCGGGAATTTTAATAATAAAACCGTGGCAGAGTGCCTTAAAATTGACAAAAAACTGGACGCTCTTCAGAAAATTACAGAAGGCGAAATAGATGAAGAATATTTTGAAACCTTAAATGATGACTGGGACATTGAAGAACGCAGCCAAAATGCTTTGTACTATTGGGGACTTGAAAACCTGAAACTGAACCAGAAGCTTGAAAACCTGAGCGGAGGTGAGAAAACAAAAGTTTTCCTTGCGGGAATCCAGATTAACCAGCCCGAGATTATTTTAATGGATGAACCTACCAACCATATGGATCTGAAAGGCAGAAAACTCCTGTATGATCTTATCGAAAAAACAGATGCAGCTGTTGTGATGGTAAGTCATGACCGTGCTTTGCTTAATCTTGCCGATACAATATTTGAACTCAGCAGCCAGGGAATTGATACTTATGGCGGCAATTATGATTTCTATGCAGAACAAAAAGCTATAGAGCAGGAAGCCCTTCAGAATGATATACATGCAAAAGAACGCGCCCTGAAAAAGGCAAAAGAAAAAGAACGTGAAACATTGGAACGTAAGCAAAAGCTGGATGCAAGGGGAAAACAGAAACAGGAAAAATCAGGAGTAGCCAGAATTATGATGAATACCTTGCGGAATAATGCCGAAAAAAATACATCTAAGCTGAAAAACATCCATGCAGAAAAGATCAGCGGTATTTCCGGAGACCTCAGAAACCTCCGTACCTCTGTAAAGAATGCGGATCAGATGAAGGTTATTTTCAATGATTCAAACCTGCATTCCGGTAAAATTCTGATTACAGCAGAGGAGATTAATTATCAGTATACTTCTGAAAATCTATGGAAAGAGAGTCTCAATCTTGAAATCCTCAGTGGAGACCGGATTTCAGTAAAAGGCTCGAACGGATCAGGAAAAACGACTTTAATAAAGCTTCTGATGGAAAATCTACAGCCCACGACAGGGAAAATAATAAGGTCAGATTTTACTACTCTTTATATCGATCAGGAATATTCAATGATCAATAAAGAGATTTCCGTCGAAGACTTTGTCCAGCAGTTCAATGAGGGGGCTCTCCCGGAATCTGAGGTAAAAACAATATTGTCAAGATTCCTGTTCAGAAAAGAAACCTGGGATAAGAAATGTGGCGCATTAAGTGGTGGAGAGCGCCTGAGACTCCTCCTTTGCGGGCTTTCAGTCAGTAATACAACTCCTGACATGATTATTCTGGATGAACCAACCAATAATCTGGATCTGCAGAACGTTGAAATTTTAACGGAATCTGTTAAAGACTATCACGGAACTCTTATTGTGATTTCTCATGATGAAATCTTTCTGGAGGAAATAGGAATAGAAAAGGAAATCACTTTATAATTTTTATAGTCGGAAAACACAACGGCAAAAGTTTTTTTGATTATTTTGCTGTTTTTAGGCGCAAGAAAATCCGATATTTTCAGCAAATAATTTTTATTTACTAAAAAGATTTCCCACAGAATACCCAGAAAAAGATCTGCGTTATCTGCCCGATATGAGAATGTGAAAAATTCTCTCGCAAATCAGCAGATGTTTGCATTATAATTAAAACGTTATAGGTTTCCAAAACCTATAACGTTTATAGTTATATCCCCACAAAAAGTATTTATTTTGTGGTCTTTTTGATAGCATCCAGATAGATTTTCTTAATGCTGTTCTTTTCTTCCTTCTCAGAGATACTTTCAAGGGTTGGAAGAAGATCTGAATTATATTTTGTTTTTAGCTTAAGGATTTCTCCCAGAGCAAATGCGGCACTCCATCGTACCACAGTTCCTTCGTGATCAGTATTGGCAAGCAGTCCGCTGATTGGCTTCTCCAGATGGTCCTGAAAAAGATGAGCAATATTCCCGATTACTTTAGCGCTTTCCCATTTTATCCGGGGTGCTTTTTCTGGCAGGGTAGAGGTTACAAACGTCAGGACTGTTTCATCTGCAATGTCGGGTTTCTGTTTGGTGGCATATTCCAGTGCTTCAACGCAGGTGCCTTTTAGCGGATCTTTAGCTTTTTCGGCAAAGGCGATCAGTTCATCGGTTGGAAGTGATCCGTCCAGTATCCATTTACTGATGATATCTGTTTTTTCTTTGGCTTTTATGGCCTTGTCTTTAAAAAGTTCTTCGATTGTCATTGTATTTTTCAGTTTTGTTTTTTCCAGCGTTCTAATTTAGGAATTCCTTTTGAAAACAGGCCTGCTAGGAATCTGGGGAATCCCATTTCTTTCATTTTCAGTTTTACGAAATGCTGCATTTCCTGAGCGGTAATATCGGGTTGTTTAAACTGTCCGTTTTCATAGCAGTAGCCGCAGTATATTTTGCTGATGCTTCCATCTTTATCCGTTCCTCCTCCGTTAGGCGATTTTTTCAGAGGAATCCCGCAGCTCTGACAGTTTTTGTAGGTTTGATTCATGTTTTCTCGTATTTTCCGGCAAAGGTAAAAGGGGAGAATGACAACCCTATGTCAGTCTGTTTTAAAAAAATTACGTCAAAGAATTAATATACTCCTGAAGAGTAAAATGATCTTCTTTTCTGAAAGGCTGACCTATATTTTTCAGATCCCGGATCTGTAGTACTTTAAAATCCCGGTATTCCTTACGGATCCAGCACCAGCCGATAAGATGCCATTGATTGGTATAAAAACTCATACCAATCGGTTCTATTTCCCTTTCACTGGCTTCATTTTGATTGTTGACGTAGCTTATTTTCAGGATCTGCTTATCGACAATCGCATTTTGAATGATGGTCAGATGATCCCGGTTGCGGTCTGTTTCCGGAGAAACATAAATACCGATTTTTTCCTGGAGAAGATCCGCCTTTTCTTTTTCCCTGTGCTGCAGTACCGATTTTATCTTGTCAATAGCATTTGAAACATTTTTATGAATGGTTTTGTCTGTGTAGCGTTCTGAAAGCTTGGCGATCATAATCAGGGCATTGGCTTCATCACTGGTTAACAGAACAGGGGGAAGAAAAAATCCCTGTAGAACGGTGTAGCCTTTCTGCGGTTCATAGTCAATGGGAACTCCGATTTCTCCAAGTGCTTTAATATCTCTGTATACCGTTCTGACACTGATCTCATATTTATCAGCAATATAATCCGCAGTCACAAACTTTTTAGACTGAAGGGTAGTCAGTACAGAGATAAGCCTGTCGATTCTGTTCATGGTCTTTGTAGATATTTTATCAGGAAGACAAATGTATATAAAATGTTCAGGAAAATCTTACAGACTTTTTTTAATATTGTATCTGAAACCGTTCCCTGATGCTCAACATTGAAATATGTAACAGGATTAGAAATCCAAAAACAAATAAAAGACCTTTCTGAGGAAGCTTTACCAAATTTTCAGTAAATAGAACATACTGTTGGGGAGAAGTAAAATCATTGATATAGTTCCAGATATTTTTCTGAGAATTACCTTCAAATGTGTAGAAGGTACCGCAAAGGATATAATCTTCTTTTTCCTCGCTTATTACAGGAGAAATATACTCATGCAGGGCAAAAATATGACCGGTTTTTCCTGCATCTACCGCATAGCTATCCATTCTGGCTTTATGCAGGTCATTAAGAACAGAAACAAAATCTCCATAAGTATTCCGGTCTGAAAGAACAAACTCAATCCCGGAGTTCTTTTTATTATCTGTTCCGAGCTTTTTAAGCTGTGAAACATGGAGTTCTGAGTTTTTTTCGGCTTCATTTGGATCGATGGACATCTGTTGATAATCCCAGTTTCTTAAAGGTTCAAAAGATGACTGGTCATAAGGACCGGTAGGAGCATTCTTTGAGGGCAGTCCAATATCAATCACACTGTAAACAGTCCTGTCAATATGCGGAGAAATGTAATACAAGAACAGTATTGGGATTACTACAGCACTTATCAGACCAGGGAAATAATATATTTTTCTCATTCCTGTCATTTTTGATAAAAATAATAAAAAAACTGTCAGCTGTATACATTGAGACTGTTTTTAACATTTTCAGATCGATCCCATAGAAACAAAAAAGTGATCCAATGGACCACTTTTGATTTTTTATATTTCTGAAAATTTACCAATCTCTTTTTCTCAGAATCCAGTAAGACCCGAAAATGAAAATACCAGACCATACGATGCAGGCGATAAGGCTTTCAACAGGATAGGTGAATTCATATTGAAGTCCCATCATTTTAGCTGTTTTCAGACGCATCATCGGATTAGGAATAAGGCTTGACATACTTTCCAATGGCAGAAGATGGGTAATGAAAAAATCATCTTTCATCACTTTCAGTCTTTCCGGTTCCTGAAGTCCTCTTACTTTCTGGAAGGTTTCAATCACGGTCAGAATTCCTTCAGCAATCCAGTAGACAAAGAAACCAAGAAATACAAACATTGATTTTCTAAGCAATACCGAAAGGAACATCAGGAAGCAGAAGAACGTAAACAGCTTTACAAAATAATTTCCGATAAAGAATATCTCTTCAAAAACTTTAGCCGATTCTGTGGTAGTAGAGTACTGATACCCCAAAAACAATGTAATGATGAATACCAACAGTGTAGAAATAGCTGTAAAAATAGTAATAGTCAACAGTTTTGAACCAATAAACTCTTTTCTGCTAAGCCCGTCGATGGTGTTTTGTTTAAACATCCGGTTGGTAAACTCCTGAGAAATTGAAAATACAATGATAAGCCCAAGGAAGATCTTCAGTAAGGCCACAATCCAGGTGGTAAAATTCCATATTTCGGGAAAGTTGTAAATGCCCTGTTCTTTCAGATTGATAGTGGCTCCGAAAACATCCAGATCCACAAGACCAATGAAAAGAAGCACCGTGAGAATAGCGAAATATAATGCTGTGAAAATCTTGAACGGTCTGTAGTTCAGATTTTTATAATATTCGAGTTTTAATAATTTAAGCATGGTAATTGGTGTTTTTTACAAGTTCAAGGAATTGAGATTCAAGAGACAACTTTTTCTTGGTTAAATGAGAAAGGAAAATTCCTTTTTCCACCAGTTTCTGGTTCAGGGCAGAAGCCGAAATAGAAGCGTCTTCACGGATCTGGGCCTTGATGATTTCACCTTCTGTTTTTACCGAAGTAAACCATTGAAGTTCCTCCAAAGCACTTAACAATTGGGTATTGTTGTCTGCTTTTAATTCAAAATAACCGTTGTTGGCCGTCATTTCATCCACTCTTCCGCAGTAGATTGAATTTCCTTCCTTCAATACAATCACATGACTGCAGATCTTTTCAATTTCATCAAGAAGGTGGCTGGCGATAATAATAGTGATTCCTTGTTTCGCAATATTGCTGATAATCTCCCGGATCTGGATAATTCCTTCCGGGTCAAGACCATTGGTGGGTTCGTCAAGGATCAAAACTTCCGGATTGTTCAGCATGGCAGAAGCAATGGAAAGGCGCTGCTTCATTCCCAGAGAATAAGTTCTGAAAGGATCCTTTTTTCTTTCCAGAAGACCTACGGTTTTCAGTACTTCATCAATTCTTGTATGAGGAGTTCCTTTGATCTCTGCAACAATCTTAAGGTTGGTTTCCGCATTCAGGTACGGGTAGAAATTAGGCTGTTCAATAATGGCTCCAATCTTTTTTAAGGTGTCGGGCTGGGTTCCTCTCTCTCCGAACCAGTACCAGTCGCCGCTGGTAGGATTAATGGTAGACAACAGCATTCCGAAGGTGGTGGATTTACCGCTTCCGTTAGGACCCAATAAGCCGTAAACATTTCCTCTTTCCACATCAAAAGAGATATTGTTTACGACAGTTCGTTTGAATTTTTTAGTCAAATTCTTTACTGACAAAACTTTTTCCATGATATTTGTTTTACATAGTAGTAGGTCTGTTAAAATTTCAGATTGTTACAAAATGGGAACTATTTTTCTGCTTTCTGATATTGTTAAGTGCTTTATAAAGATGTAATAAATATCAGATTATCATTATTTTATAGATGTGTAACTTATTTTATGAAAAGAATACCTATTCTGAAAATAATCATTACAAAATATTAAAAATATAACTTATGAAAATTCTCAAATGGCTGAAAAGACTTGGAATGGGTCTGCTTATTCTCATCATTCTTTTATTGATTTCAGGATTTATTTTTGAAAAAGTTTCCCGTTCAAACGCGGAAAAAATACAACCTGACGGCCAGCTGGCAAATGTGGACAATCATAAAATGCATTATTTTAAAAAGGGAACAGGAGGACCTTCTATTATTTTTGAAACGGCTTTTGATCCTGCGGGACATCTGCAATGGTATCATATTCAGCAGCAGCTTCCCGGAACTTATACAACATTTTCCTATGACCGTTCCGGTATTTTATGGAGTGAAAGAGGCACGAGCCCAAAAACAGGAGAGAAAATGGCCGAAGAACTTCATACTTTACTGGAAAAGGCAAACGTACCTAAACCTTATATTCTCGTAGGTCATTCCTTTGGCGGTATGCTTACCCGTTTTTTTGTTAAGAAATACCCACAGGATGTGGCCGGAGTGATTCTGGTAGACAGCCAGTATCCGGAGGATGATAAGTTTTTGTCACCAGAACTTTACGCCATGGTGAATCAGGGACTGCCTGCCGGATTCCTGAAATTTGCGAATACTTTCGGAGTGGCAAGGCTTATGTTTAAAAATATGTTTCCCAATAAAACGGAATATCAATATCAGAACTCTGTTATGCCTGCGCTGCTTTATAAAAGTGCTTATGCTGTGCTTGAAGAGCAGGAACAGATGAAATCTATCAAACAGGAAGCTGCCCGGATCAATACTTTTGGATCTGTTCCTCTCTATGTAATTACAGCGGGAGATAAAACGAGGTATAACAGTTTTATTAAAGATGAAAAATTAAAGACCGAAATGCTGGGTGCATGGGATAAAATGCAGAAAGATCTTCTGAAATTATCATCAGATAGCAGGCAGATTATTGCTTCTGGAAGCGGACATTATATCAATCAGGATCAGCCGAAAGTGATTGAAGATGCTATTAATGATATGCAGAATAAGCTTTCAGAAAAGCAAGAAAATCCAGAACAAAAGTAATGTGGTATTCATTTTCAGCATTCAATATTTAGCAAATTTTAGCAATTTTTTCAATAGATTTTTGAGATTAAAATACTAAATTTGATAGAATTAATCGGGAATTATGAAGTTAATTGAACTTGCCAGAGAGCTGAATGTATCGGCAGAAGCCATTAAACAGTTTATCCAGGATTTCGACCTTGAATTGGGAGTCTGCATCAGCACCAACTTTGAAGTAAAAGAAGATTTTGAAAAATTTGCACGGGAAAATATAGATTTTTTAAGGCTTTATGAGAAGGATCTGGATAAAAATAAAACCGTTGAGCAGATTGCTGAGGTCATCAATCAGCCTAAAGAAGATATTGAAAAAGCCATTAAAGAGACCAATCCCAATATTTTTGACAACGGTTTCTTCCGTTCATCAATTTCCAGTTATGGCATTGATAATAAATTAGGTGGAAATTATCAGTTTGTCTATGATTATTTCGGACATAAAACCAGTCTGAAACACAGAGATTTTATCGGTTACAGGGATCTTTTCTTTTATATTTCATCGGTTTTAGAACCATTTCTGAATCCTCAGCAGATCAAAGACTGGGGGATCAACAAGCCCGCAGGAATTGTCTTGTATGGACCTCCCGGAAGCGGTAAAATCTTTTGGGCAACCAAGATTGCGGAAATTATCGGGTATCGTTTTAAAGAAGTCAAAAAACATTATCTGGGAACTTCATTTATCGACGGAAATAAAACCAATTTCAATGATTTCCTGCTCACCATGATGAAAGAAGATAAAGTGTTGCTTTTCCTTGATGATTTTGATGAAATTATGATGCAGAGAAGGGCAGAAACAGACATTGCTTCCTGTAATCTTGAAACTCAGGAACTTATCCTTCATTACATCGGAAAGTTTGAAAAAGAAGAACTGTTGATGGTAGGTTCAGCCAACTCAATTGCAGAAATTGATGAAGAAATTCTGGCTCCCGGAAGATTTGATGTAATGATTCCTATTTTCCCGCCCAATGCCTCCGAACGTTCAGAAATTATCCTGTACGCCATGACAAAAGATCTGCAGGCAGATTCTCTCCTGTTTAAGATTCTTAAAAAGAATAAAGCCGATAAAATTCCGTTCTGGCATGACATTTCTTCAAAAATGAAAGTATTCAGCAACACCATGCTGATTGACTTTACCCAAAGCCTGAAAAAACGAATTAAAAACCTTTACCAGAGAACCAGAAATGAAAATCTTAAGATCGACCAGAACCTGCTGAATGCAGCTTTGAGAGACGCTGCCGGGAAACTGACCGAAGAATACCTGGAACAGATCGCAAGATTCCTTGCTGATGTGATCATTAATAATTTCGATGAATTTCGCTACAGAATCCAGGCTTTGAAAAAAGAACTCGAAACCTATCAGGTCGTAGAAGAGCCAAGAAGAGCCATCGGATTCCATCATAACGGAGAAGATGACGATTCACAGGGATAAGCAGATAAAAAATTACAGCTTTAGATAACAGATTACTAATTCTTTATTACTAATCACTCATTACCTATTACTCATGAACAGTATCTGGGAACTCGAAACTTTCTACAGAAGGAGAAATATCATCATTATCGGATCCGGATTTTCAGGATTGTGGACTGCTTTGGCCGTGAAAGAAAAATATCCTGAAAAATCAGTTCTGATTATTGAACGAAATACGATTCCGCTAGGTGCTTCAACAAGGAATGCCGGTTTTGCCTGCTTTGGGAGCTTAACAGAGGTTATTGCCGATTCACAGAAAATGGGGTGGGAAAAAACGCTGGAATTGGTCAGGATGAGGTTTGAAGGACTTCAGAAAATTCAGAAATATTTTAAAAGTAATGAGATCGATTTTGAACTGGATGGAGGGTACGAGATTTTAAATAATAATGAACCTCTGCAGCAGCTGGATCCGGTTAATGAAAAGCTGAAGCCAATAACCGGAATTGAAAAAACATATACCCTGAAACAGGACAGGATAAAGGAATTAGGTTTGGGGAAATCTGAATTTTTAATTGAAAACCCTTGTGAAGGAAGTCTGCATTCAGGAAAACTCCTGCAAAAACTTCAGGAAAAATGTCAGGATCTGAACATTGAATTTCTATTCGGAACAGAGGTGAAAAGGGTAGATGAA
Source organism: Chryseobacterium vaccae (assembly GCF_009602705.1). NCBI lineage: Bacteria > Pseudomonadati > Bacteroidota > Flavobacteriia > Flavobacteriales > Weeksellaceae > Chryseobacterium > Chryseobacterium vaccae. The sequence continues at coordinate 4,843,488 of NZ_VSWH01000001.1, forward strand.
AAAGAAGATGCTGTAGAGGCTTGGCTTTCAGAAATTCTTTCTATAAAAGCAGACCAACTAATTTACTGTACCAATGCTTTCAGTTCAAAATTCATGGAAAATGAAGAGATCATTCCGGCTCGTGGACAAATCATTCTGACGGAACCCATTGAAAATTTAAGGTTAAAAGGAACATTCCATTACGATGAAGGTTTTTATTACTTCAGAAATCTGGGAAATAGAGTATTATTGGGAGGCGGCAGAAATCAGGATTTCAAAACAGAAGAAACGGCAGCTTTTGAAACTACAGAGTTTTTGCAGGACCATCTGGAAAATTTTTTGCAAGAAGTCATTTTACCGGATCAGAACTTTAAAATTGCGCTTCGCTGGTCAGGAATTATGGCGATGGGATCAGAAAAAAGTCCGGTCGTAAAACAGCTTTCAGAAAGACAGTTCTGTGGAGTAAGATTTTCCGGAATGGGAGTGGCGCTGGCTCCAAAAATCGGAGAGCTGCTGGCAGAAATGATTTAGTAAAACAATAGATTTTCCCACCAATCCATGATATCGGCTGTTATTTTTTCTGAATTGAATTCATATCTGTAAAGACCATATCCCACACAGAGTTCAGTTTCTATTATACCTTGTATTTTTGGGGAATCTGCTCCTTTCTCCAATTGATGAAGAAGCCTTTCCGCAAGATAAGCACAAAAGTTTTTATCCATGCCCGAGCTTATATTCATTGATATAATCAGCTTTTTTAATTGCTCAGAATGAGCCCGGTGCTCATTAATTAAAATATTCATGTAGTTTTTATCCATTCAGATGATATTGGGGATCAGATGCAAAACTTGAGAAGGAACAAAAGCATACAAAACTCAAGCTTACAAATATCCTCTCAAGCTTGTATTTCAAAAGTAAGGGAAGCACCTTTGTTTATCTTAAAAACGGTCGCTATTATTTATCTTTTGTATTCCTTTGCGATTAATAAAAAAAATCTCTCTAATTTTTGAAACCGATCTATATTTTGTCAGAGGTAAATATACATTTTTGAAAAGAAAAGAAGATGGGGATCTTGAAAAAGTCCTTCGTTTGAAACATTAAACGTTAAACCCTGAACTTTAAACAAGAAACCTTGAAACCTGAACTCCCAACTGACAAAAGAATTCCTTATTTTTGTATAAAATTAAAAATTCGTGATCAACAACGACCAGATAAAAGAAGTTCAGTCGAGAATAGAAGACTTACATAAATATCTTCAGATTGAAAAAAAGAAGATAGAAATTGCCAATGATGATGAAAAAACAGCTGCTCCGGAATTTTGGGATGCCCCGAAAGAAGCGGAGGCTTTTCTGAAACAGCTCCGTTCCAAAAAAAGATGGGTAGAGGATTATGAAGAGATCAGAACCCAGTTTGAAGATCTGCAGGTCCTTATGGAATTTGCAAAAGAAGATCCTGATTCTGAAAAAGAGTTAGATGATACTTTTCCTCAGCTGGTAGAAAAGATAGAGGATCTGGAATTCAAAAATATGCTTTCCAATGAAGGAGATGAACTTTCTGCAGTTCTTCAGATCACGGCTGGAGCCGGAGGTACTGAAAGCTGTGACTGGGCGTCCATGTTGATGAGAATGTACACAATGTGGGCGGAAAAACAAGGATACAAAATTCGTGAACTTAATTTCCAGGAAGGTGATGTGGCTGGAGTAAAGACCGTTACCCTGGAAATCGACGGGGAATATGCTTTCGGGTATCTGAAAGGAGAGAACGGGGTACACAGGTTGGTAAGAATTTCACCTTTTGACAGTAATGCAAAACGTCATACAAGTTTTGTATCGGTCTATGTTTATCCTCTGGTAGACGATACCATCGAGATCAATATTAATCCTGCGGATATTTCATTTGAAACAATGAGGTCATCAGGAGCCGGAGGCCAGAACGTAAACAAGGTAGAAACCGCTGTACGTCTTCGTCACGCACCAACCGGAATTATCATTGAAAACTCAGAATCCCGTTCACAGCTTCAGAACAAAGAAAAAGCAATGCAGCTCCTTCGTTCAAGACTTTATGAAATGGAGTTGGAAGAACGCATGAAAGCCAGAAACGAGATTGAAGCCAATAAAATGAAAATCGAGTGGGGAAGCCAGATCAGAAACTATGTAATGCATCCGTATAAACTGGTAAAAGATGTACGCTCAGGCCACGAAACATCAGATGTGGATTCTGTAATGAACGGAAATCTTACCCCATTCCTGAAAGCCTTCCTTATGGCCGATGGTACCGCAGTTTCTGATGATGATCTTGACTTGTAAAATATCATGTCTGTATTTTAGTTAAAATCTTATAATTAATTTTTGTTTCAGACTTTTTACGCTTACTTTTGTTGCTAATCGTTATTTATGGAAGATTTCAATAGCTGGAAAGATTTACTGAACCCCGAATTTTATATCAAAATGGGTGGGTTCTGGCTTATTTTATTCATTGTCTTTGCCGAGACCGGACTTTTTGTAGGATTTTTCCTCCCGGGAGACTCTCTGCTTTTTGTTTCAGGGATTTATGCCGTTGAAATCATCAAAGAGACTTTTAGCTCTACAGGGAGCGATTTTCTGGATACCACAATCCTGGCTACCGGTGTTGCCATCGCAGCGGTAATAGGAAATGAAGTAGGGTATTATTTCGGAAGAAAAACAGGTCCTGCTTTATACAAGAGACCGGATACGATGCTTTTTAAGAAAAAATACCTTTATCAGGCTCATGACTTCTTTGAAAAACACGGCGCACTGGCGATTATTATGGCAAGATTCCTGCCGGTAGTAAGAACGTTTACTCCTATTGTTGCAGGAATTGTGAAGATGGATAAAAAAGAATTCCTTAGAGATAATATTATCGGCGGGGTTCTATGGTCGTTCATTCTGATCTTTGCCGGGCATTACCTGGATAAATTATTCATGGAACAGTTTGGTATCAATTTGAAAGAAAAACTGGAGTACATTATCATTGTTATTGTGCTTGTAACAACACTTCCGGTAATCATTAAATTTGCTTTCGGAAAAAAAGAGGATTTCTCTAAGTACGAAAACAAAGACTTTGAATAATCATTCAACACCAATATAATACATAACCTGCCTTTGAGCAGGTTATTTTTTTATCCATTCCAGGATATTCGGATAGATGATGCTGTCTCTTTTTCTTTTGCTGAAAAGCCTCGGAACATGTCCTGTTTTTTTCATGAAGACAAGTTTGTGCGGAACATTCTCCCTGGTAAGTGCTGAATCCATGGCAATTCCCTGATGCTGATTCACCAGAAAATCATTATTTCCCTGAAAAAGAAGTGTGGGAACCTGGGTAATATTGGCGATAGGACTGGCTTCTTTGAAGGCTTCAGATATGTTTTTCCGGTCAAATTTCGTACCCACTACTTTCTGGAAAGTAGGAGAGGTATATTTGGAATAAAAAGAATTCAGGTATTCCGGGCTGTAAAAATCGGTCGGTCCACTCAGGGAAATGATCTTTTTGATCTGATCGGGATGTTTATAGCCGTAAAGAAGAGCTAAATGTCCTCCGGCACTTTCTCCGAGTAAAATGTAATTGTCTGGTTTTAGTTCGGCTTTTTCCGAAAGGGAATTGAATTTTTCGATGGCCAGCCCAATGTCTTCCAATTGCTGCTTATACGTGATTTTTTTTCGTTTGGAAACCAGCCTGTAATTCATATTGATGCTTGGAATCTGGTTTTTAAAAAGCATTTTCTGAACCTGGATCATGTGTTCTTTTTTTCCTATACTCCACGCGCCGCCATGTACAATAAGTACTACAGGGCTGTTTTCAGGATAATCAAGAGGAAGAAAAACATCCATCTTTTGTCTTTTATGCTCTCCGTATTTTAAATTATAGATCTTCTGCTGGCCGCCGGGACCTACCCAGACCCTGAATTTGGTATTACACGACTGAAGCAGGAAGCTGATGCATCCGACTACGAAAAAATGGTATCTCAGAATGAGCTTTTTCATAGATTAAAAGTACAAAATAAACGGGATAAAGAAGCGGGATAATGGGTTATTCAAGGATAATTTTATTACTGCATCGGTCCTCATCCCAGTAAATAATTTTGGTTATATACCCTTCTGGGCAATTGCATGGGCCGGAAGCCGGAACATAGGCTGATTTCTTTAAGAAGGGTCTGTTCTTTTTATCTAACCGGTAAGATTCATCTACAGGATATTCCGTAATTATTTTTTCGGATGTATCTTCATTTTTATAATAGGAATATTCTTCAGAAAGTATACCATTCTTATATACTTCAGTAAGTTCCGGACCATACAACGAATCCTGGTAGATAAATGTATATTCAATGAACTCATTACCATGCTGATGAAAACTATATTCTAACCGATCTTGTTGATTATAAAAGTAATAATAGACTTCATAATCCCGGTTATTTTCATTTTCTCTGCTATAAAGCTGAAGGTATTTCTGTGGGGAGTTGAGATTAATATCTTTGAATTTTTTCAGATCTTCAGTTCCTTTATATCTGATTTTAGGATTATATTGGCCGGAATAAATAAAATTAAATTTTCTGTCATCTCCGGAGTTTTGGACGTAGTAGATCCTGTTGATGCTATCAAATTGTATTTTCTCATTACAGCTGAAACGGATCTTCTCTTTATACTTTTCAAAGGATCTTTCGGACAATTCCTTTTTCAGATCTTCCAGCCGTCCGTATATTTTAATCCCTCCCTCACTACTAATCTCAGAAATCGTTTTGCCACTTTCTTTACAGACTGTTTTGAGAGATTTTAAGTCACATTTAAGGTAGTCACGTGCTTTCTGGGCAGGAAATAGCAATGGAGCAATACCCAACAGGAGAAACCGGATTTTTATATGGAGACTTTTCAATGACATTTTTATTTTTTAAGAAGATCAATTTCAATGATATTGTTATCTTTTTTGATCTGGTCAAGCTTGATTTTTTCTATTTCCCTTACTTTTTGCTGTCCGCTCACTGTATTGCCGTTTTCATCCTGATAATCAGGGATTTTTCCTATGAGGTTGGCAACAGGATTAATCCGGTAGTTTTTATATAGTTTTACAAATTGAAGATACGATATTTTTGATGTTTTATAATTGTTTAAAGAGGGATAAACCAGTTCTTCCTGACTGTCTTTGATTCCTTTAAGGGTATAATGATGACTTTTAGTATCATCTTCCAGCTCAAGGATCAGTCCCGGAAGTCCATAGAACTTATAGGGTCCGTCCTGAAAAGGGATATCTTTCGCGAACCATGCCGTCCAGCGCCTTCCACCGTATGGTACGGTTGCTTTTTGTACTTTATGATTCAGGATTGTTTTGAATTCAGATACCAGATTCCATGGAAGCTTTACTTCCTGGCTGACAATATATTTTTCGTAAGAAACTAATTTTACGTAATCAATCTGAGATGAATTAGGATATTTGATGACCTGTTCACTGATCATCAGTTTATCCGGAGGCATGGAGAATATCCCTTTTTTGGAATCGCTGAGCAGGGTAGAGTCAGACCTGTAGATTTCCTGTCCGAAAAACAGAGATCTTTTTTTATCAATATCCAATATCATTATTTCGGTGGCTATCTGTTTCTTTTCAGTAGAATCCGGAATAAATCGATACTCGTAAAAAAACTGCTTATTTTGACTATGAAAAAAATTACATAAAAAAATCACAAAAAATAAAAATAAAGATCTCATATCTGGTTTTAGATTTATAATTTTCGGTGTATTACGAATATACAAATATCACTTCAGATTGTTATCAAAAAGAATAGGTGGAGCTCCATAAAAATTAATGTTTTATAAACCGTTTGAAAATAGAATTAAATAATTATTTTTGCTCAACTTAACAAATATTAAAAAAATATTAAAATATGGCGTCAGGCTTTTTTGCAATTTTAGATGATATTGCAGCATTGATGGATGATGTGGCAGTTACCAGTAAAATAGCGACACAAAAGACAGCAGGAATTTTAGGGGATGACCTTGCCGTAAATGCCGAAAAGGCAACAGGTTTTCTTTCTTCCCGCGAAATTCCGGTGTTATGGGCAATCACCAAAGGCTCATTCATCAATAAACTGATTATTCTTCCCGTTGTATTCCTTCTCAACTGGCTTTATGCTCCTGCCATTAATTATGTATTGATTGCCGGAGGATTATATCTGGCATTTGAAGGCGTTGAGAAAATCATAGAATTTCTTTTTCACCGGGATAAAAAAGGCCACGAAGTTGTAGAAGAAATTGTAGAAGACGAAAAGAGTGATGAAGAAATAGAAAAAGCAAAGATAAAATCGGCCATTACCACAGATTTTATTCTATCTGTTGAAATTGTCATCATTGCTTTAGGAACGGTTTTGGAAGAAAGTCATCCTTTCATTACCCAGATTTTGGTGACGAGTTTGGTTGCTTTTATCGCTACAGTAGGAGTATACGGAATTGTTGCTTTGATTGTAAGAATGGATGATGCAGGATTTAAATTAATCAAAAAGAGCAATGACAAAGGCTTCTTCGGAATGCTTGGACACTTCTTAGTGAAAGCCTTACCTGTTGTTATTAAAGCTTTGGGAGTTATTGGTACCATTGCTTTGATTATGGTAGCCGGCGGTATTTTCTCACACAGAATAGAATTTCTTCACTATGTTTTACCTTCCTGGTCTTCTAATGAAATGCTTACTATTCTAAAAGAAATTATCCTAGGGCTTGTAGGAGGATTATTTGCCGTAGCACTTTTCACGATGGGAAAAGGTGTTGTTTCTCTGGTAAAGAAGAAATAGAAATTTGATATTTAAATAAACGTATCGGCGCGGCTTCGAAGAAGCCGCGCCGATACGTTTATAACCAAAAAAAGAGACTAACAAAAGTCTCTTTCACGATGAATAAAATGATTTATTTCCTTGCCATAAAGAAATAATTAATTGACTATAATTGATAAAAAGCTCAGCAGTAATCTACTGCTGAGCTTTTTTGTATTGATATTATTTGTGATTATTGAGGTCGTCAGATCTTTTACTTACTAAACCTAACAGGTCTCCGAGACCTGTTAGGTTTTTAATGAGCCTGAGAAAATCAAAGCACAAAAAAGAGACCCTAAGGCCTCTTTTAATTATCAATTTAACATACCACAAAAGCTTTTCACATCCTTGTTGAAAAAATAAAATACAGAAATAAAATCAGTTTGTTTTTTAGTAAGATTGATTTGTTTTAAAAACTTTTCATGTGCAATATCAAAAGTTTCGTCATGTAATTTTGAAAATTGTATTTGCATAGTAGGATCAGGATATTTTTTTCTTGCAACAGTATAACAAGAATCATCAATCTCAAATTCTCTTTTCATAAAGTCACAATAACTTAAATTTATTTTATCAAGAGAGTCTAAAAGAATCGTAAGTTGCGTCTGATCCTTTTTATGTTCTAATTTAGGCAGTATTTTTTCGCGAAACTCATCATTGGGCAGAGTATATATTTTTGTTTTTGTTTTATTTCTGTTCTCTGAGCTTTGTATTTCTTTTTTACAGGAAATAATCAGCATTAGCAGACAGCAGAAATAGACTATACCTTTTTTCATGGATTTTAATTTTAATCAAAGGCTAAATTAAAAACCAATTACCACAAACAAAAAAGGATTCCCGTAAGAATCCTTTTGTATTTTAATTGAATAAATCTTTCACTTTGTCAAAGAAAGTTTTTTCCTTTCCGGATGGTTCTGCAACCATATCTCCGCTGTTCATCTGCTTTTCAAAGAAATCTTTCTGTTCCTTATTAAGCTTTTGCGGGGTCCATACATTGATGTGGATGAACATATCGCCTTTTCCGTAGCTGTCAATGCTTGGAAGACCTTTTCCTGCCAATCTCAGAATTTTTCCGGATTGAGTTCCCGGGTCAACCGTGATTTTCACTTTTCCGCCAACGGTTGGAACTTCTTTCTTAGTTCCTAAAGCAGCTTCTGCAAATGAAATGTATAATTCCTGATGAAGGTTGTCGCCTTCTCTTTTGATCGTTTTATCAGCTTCCTCTTCAATGATCACCAATAAATCACCCGGAATTCCACCGAAAGGAGCATCATTTCCTTTTCCTCTGACATTAAGCTGGATACCGTCTCTTGCTCCCGCAGGAATATTGATGGTCACTTCCTCCTCATCTTTGATTAGTCCCTGAGCATTAGCTCCGGCAGGAATTTTATCAGCTACTTTCCCGATTCCTTGGCAGGTTCCGCAGGTAGTCTGGGTCTGCATCTGTCCAAACATGGTATTCATCACTTTAAGCTGAACACCGGATCCGTTACAGGTAGGACATGTTTTTGAAGTAGCCCCTTCAGCCATCTTCATTTTTTTAACTTTGATGGTTTTCTGAGTACCATTTACCATCTCTTCAAGGCTCAGCTTGATTCTGATTCTTAAGTTAGAACCTCTTGCCTGCTGACGGCCACCGCCGCCACCGCCGAAACCTCCAAAACCTCCACCGAAAATATCTCCGAACTGGCTGAAAATGTCTTCCATATTCATGCCACCTCCGAAGCCTCCGCCTCCGAAACCACCGTTACCGCCTACTCCGGCATGACCAAACTGGTCATATCGGGCACGCTTCTGATCATCGCTCAGGATTTCGTAAGCCTCTGCAGCTTCTTTAAATTTTTCTTCAGCTTCTTTGTCGCCCGGATTTTTATCAGGGTGATATTTGATAGCCATTTTTCGGTAGGCTTTCTTTATTTCGTCGCCTGAAGCAGATTTGCTGATCTCCAGAACCTCGTAATAGTCTCTCTTTGACATAATGCTTATAACTGATTACTGATAAATGATAATTGATGTCTATGGCGTAGTGCTTAAAGCATTTGCTAATCAATTATCTCTCATCATTTATCATTATTTAATATTAGTTTCCTGTTACTACTTTTGCGAAACGGATTACTTTATCGTTCAGGGTATATCCGGTTTCAATAACATCTACGATTTTGCCTTTCAGATCTTCTGATGGGGCTGGAATCTGTGTGATCGCCTCATGGAAGTCTACATTAAAGCTGTCACCGGCTTTTACTTCCATTGTTTTTAAGCCTTTTTCCGTCAGTCTGTTCTTAAATTTCTGATAGATAAGTTCCACACCCTGAAGATCAGCTGGATTCCCGTTCTTAGCGATTTCTTTCAATGCTCTTTCGAAGTCATCTAAAACTCCAAGCATAGAAACCATCATGTCCTGGTTGGCATACTGGAAGAATTCCATCTTCTCTTTAGCCGTTCTTTTTTTATAGTTTTCGAATTCAGCATACAATCTGATGTAACGGTCTTTTTCTTCTGCCAAAAGTTCCTCTGCAGAAGGTGAAGCTGTCACATTGTCTTCAGATGCTGTTTCATTCTGAATATTGTTCTCTTCCTGATTATTGATGCTTTCTTCGTTAATATCCTGATTTTCCATAATTCAATATTTATTTACACAATGGTTTGACAAAGATTCTGCCAAATGGAAAAATCAGGACATTAAGGCAGAAAAAAGAGAAGAGAAAAAATTGTCAATGATGAATAGTGAATAGTCAATTTCTTAACAGCTCAAACAATCATTCAATGATTACTCATTATTCTCATGTAAACGTCTGGTACAATAAATATAGATTCAGAATAATAATGATCACGGAAATAACCCATACACAGACCTTAAGGAAAGGCTTGTTGGCAAATTCACCCATTTTGGCTTTGTCGTTCGTAAACATAACGAGCGGAACCACTGCAAAACTCAGCTGCATGGACAAGATAACCTGACTCAGTACCAGCAGATCCGTAGTTCCCTGTTCACCATAAATAATAGCAACAATCAGAGCCGGGATAACCGCAATTAGTCTTGTAATTAACCTTCTTAGCCATGGCTTTAACCTGATGTTTAAAAAACCTTCCATGACGATCTGTCCGGCAAGAGTTCCGGTAAGGGTAGAATTCTGCCCTGATGCCAGAAGCGCAATAGCAAAGGCTATACTTGCCATAGAAGCTCCTAAAATAGGGGTGAGCATTTTATAGGCGTCGTGAATATCTGCTACATGTTCATTTCCTGTAGTGTGGAATGTTGCCGCAGCAAGGATAAGAATGGCAGCATTGATGAAAAATGCCAGCATTAATGAAACTGTACTGTCTAAAGTGGCAAATTTGATAGCCTCTTTTTTTCCTTCCCGGTCCCGCGTATAATCTCTGGTCTGTACAATGCTGCTGTGCAGGTACAGATTATGAGGCATTACAGTGGCTCCCAGAATTCCGATGGCAATATATAGCATAGCCGGATTCTGAATAATCTCTTTCTGAGGAACCAATCCGCCAAGAATTTCATTAAATGCCGGTTTTGAAATCACAATTTCATAGACAAAACAGGAGAGGATGATGAAAATAAGCCCTCCTACAATACTTTCGATCCACCGGAAACCTTTGGCCTGAAGAAGCAGGATAATCAGAACATCTACAGTGGTAATAACGATTCCCCAGGTCAGAGGAATATGAAACAGGAGGTTTAATGCAATGGCGGAACCAATGACCTCGGCGAGGTCACAGGCAGCGATGGCAATTTCACAGAATATCCATAAAATAAAATTAGTGGTAGGACTGAAGTGATCCCGGCAGGCCTGCGCAAGGTCTCTTTCTGCAACCACCCCCAGTTTTACGGAAAGGTGCTGGAGAACCATGGCAAAAATATTAGAAATAAGGATAACCGAAAGCAGAGTATATCCAAATTGGGCTCCTCCGGCAATATCAGTTGCCCAGTTTCCGGGGTCCATATAGCCTACAGCAATCATGAGTCCGGGACCTGCAAAAGCAAGGTACTTCCTCCAGAAGGTCGCTTTTTTAGGGACCTTAATCGAGGAGTAGGCCTCAGGAAGTGAATGAGCGGTTTTCTCTTTTCGCCAGGCGTTCTTTATATTGAAATTCATAAATGTTAGAAATGACTAACAAATTTAATTAAATAAATGTAAATACAAGAATAAGTACAAGAAAAATCCCGGAAAATTACTTTCCGGGATCTTATTTTTATTAATTCTAAAGAGAATTATTTTGCGAATCTTACCGCCATTTTTCTGTCTGCAGCTCTTTCTGCATCAGAAGCTTTAGCGTCTACCGTAGCAAATTTACTTCCGTAACCGTTAGCTTCCAGAACCTGAGCGCCTACACCTGCTTTTGTTACAGCAGCTTTGATGAACTCAGCTCTTTCTTTAGATAATTTCAGGTTAGCTGCTTCATTTCCTGTTTTATCAGTATAACCTCCGATTTTAACTTTAGCTTCAGGGAATGCTTTTAGAATTGCTACTAAATTATCAAGCTGTCCCTGAGAACCAGCTTCCAGTTCAGTAGAGCTTCCCATTTTGAAATTTACATGGTCAAAATTATACCACTTATCTTTTAAGGCAGCATCATCTGCGGCATTTTTATATCCTCCTGATTTTAGGAAAGCAATCATCTGGTCTTCCATTCCTCCTTTGTATCCTTTCAGCATAACCCCATTAAGATCGATGTTTTCATCTGTCTTGGTGGCTGCCGGAGCTGCTGTTGTAGA